>CAZOQY010000316.1:0-3712 GCA_964581835.1 uncultured Streptomycetaceae bacterium
ACGGCCGCGGGCCGACTTCCGAGACGAAATCCTCGAACTTCCCGCCCTCGCCGCGGGCGATCGCCTCGCAATAGACGACGTCCATCCGAAAACCGGCGGGCAGCCGGGAGAGCAACTGGCGGCGCAAGCGCTCTTCCTCCTCCGCCGCAAGCTTGCGCCCGGTCACGAGCCGCGCCTCGATGCGGTCGAACGCCTTTTGCACCAGCTGGTGCTGGAGGATCGGCAGCTCGTCGGTCAGGCCCCTCAGCCCGAAGTTCGGCCAGTAGCGCTCGCCGGAGGCCAGCGTCAGCATGTTCCGGGTCCGGCCGACGATGCGGGCGAGCACCGGCAGCCCCCTGCCGCAAGGGCAAGGCGGGCCGGCCTCCGCGTAGTCGCCGATGTCGTAGCGCACCAGCGGCATGGCAAAATTGTGCAGCGAGGTGATCACGACGCGCCCGATCCCGCCGGCCGTGCAGGGCCGGTTGTCCTCGCCCAGCACCTCCAGCAGTACGCCCTCCGACTGCACGTGGTAATGCTCGTGCGCCGGGCACTGCAGTGCGAGATAGCCCAGCTCGTTGGCCGAGTACATGTCGCGCACGGAAATGCCCCAGGCCTCGCGGCACAGCGCCCGGGTTTCCACGGTCAGCATCTCCCCGCTGGTACGCGCCTCGAGCAGGCCCGGCAGGCGGACGCCCCGGGCCAGCGACAGGCGCGCGAGTTCCGCGAGGTTGGTGGGGTGCGTGAGCAGATAGGCCGGGCGCTGCCGCTCGAGCCACTCGAGCTGCGCCCGCACATCCGTGCTCGCCGGCAGCATCACCAACGATCCGGTTTCGAGCACCACGTCGGTGGCGATGCCCCAGCCCGCGCTTTCCCCCTCCTCCATGCCCTGCCGGACCGCCGCGAGCCGGGCGCCGAGGTCGCGCTCGTGCCAGCGATGGTCGCGCAGGGTGAAAGCGCGCCACCACAGCTCGCACAGGGCGGTCTTCAGCACGCGCACCGGACTACCGGTGGAGCCCGAGGTCCGGCTTTCCCCCGTGCCGCCGTGGGACGGCGGTATCGCGCGGCTCTTCAGCGCCTCGTAATGGGCCCGCAGGTCGCCACGGGCAAGCAGCGGCAGCCGGGAAAACGCCGCGGCCGTCAGGGGTAAACCGGGCTCGTACAGCCCCCGCCAGCGCTCGCGGTAATACGGCACGGTCTCCCAGGCGTGGCGCAGCAGGACCTCGAGCTGGCGCAGCTGCAACTCGAGCAGCCGCTCCGGCGCCAGCCACTGCGTGCGCTCGAGCTGGAACTGCAGCGCCAGCAGCGCCGCGCCTTCCTGGCCGGGAATCGCGGGCCAGGCGATGCCGGGCGCGGCGGAGCGGTACTGCCAGGCCGGGAAAGTCATAGCGCGGAATGATTGCAGGCGCACGCCGGGCCGGTCAAACATGGGGGCGGGAATGAAAAAAGCGGGCCGCAGCCCGCTTTTTCCCCCTGAGCGCGACGCCCCCTAGATAACCCGGACTTCCGGCAGCGGAAAACCGTTGAAATTGCTCGCGTAGGCGGTGGTGTAGGCCCCGGCGTTGGCGATGTAGATGAAATCGCCCTCGCGCAGATCCTCCGGATACATTTCCTCGCGCATGCAGACGTCCACCGAGTCGCAGGTCGGGCCGGCGACGTTCCAGGGAATCAGCCTGCCGCTGCGGTCGGTCTGCACGTCGTAGCGCAAACCCTCGGTCGTCTCGATCACGCCGCCGAACACACCGGCGTCCCAGTACATCCAGCGCTTGCCGGCGCGGGTCGCCGTGCCGACCACCCGGCACACGAAATAGCCGGCGTCGGACACGAAGTAGCGGCCGGGCTCGGCCATGACCCGCACGCTCTGGGGCACGTCGCGCAAGGCATGGTTCACCACCTCCGCGATCTTCTCGATCGAGGGGATGGGCTTCACGTGGCGCACCGGGTAGCCGCCGCCGATGTTGAGCAGGCGCGGCTTCAGGCCCGCCAGGCGCATTTTCTTGAACAGCCGCTTGGCGCTCTGGATGCCGACCCGCCAGTTCTCGGGGTTGCGGCACTGGGAACCAACGTGGAACGTCACCCCGGCCAGATCGGCCTTCAACGCCGCCGCCTCGGCAACCACCGCGTCCACCTCGGACGGCTTCATGCCGAACTTGCCGGCGAGCGGCCAGTCGCTGCCCACGTTGGGGGCCTCGATGCGGACGTAGAGCTTGGCGTCCGGCTTGACGCTGTGGATCTTGCGCAACTCCTCGATGCTGTCGAGGACGAACCACTCGACGCCCTTCGCCGCCGCGTACTCGATGTAGGCGCGCGACTTCATCGGGTTGCTGTAGAAGACCTCGGCGGCCGGCACGCCCAGATCGAGCAGCGTGTCGAGCTCGGCGATGGAGGCGATCTCGAAGCCCGCGCCCTCCTCGACCAGCACCTTGAGAACCCGCGGATCGGGATTGGCCTTGACCGCGTAATGCGGGTGGACCCGCGGCATGGCGGCCTTGAAGCGGCGGACCTTGTTGCGAACGATGGCGGTGTCGACCAGGAGGAAGGGACGGGTGTAGCCCTGCTTGAGCGCCTTGCGGACGTGCTTGAAGTCCAGGCGGACTTCGGGATGCGTGTCGAAGAGTTGGGGCTGTTCGGGTTCGGGGGCGGGGGGCTGCGGGTTCTTGAGGGCGACTGGGCGCACGGCCATCAACGTTCTCCTTGAGACCTAGGATTCCGGTACGTCTCGAACTGCGGTGTCTCCAACTGCGACTTCCGCCGCCAGCCGGCTCTTCGTTGCCATTGTCATGCCGTTTACCCTGGGCGCCTCGTTCGCGTCACAAAAACGCAAAACTTTCGCGAATTATAGATTCGCGGTACCAGGAATCAAGAGTTTTTTCAAGTTTCCCGGAAAATTTCCGGACGCTCGTGTCGTCCGCGCAACGGTCGAGAAGCCGTCGGCCGGCGTTGAAGCGGCGTCAGCGCTGCGGTAAAAGCCGGCGGCGGAGACGCGCGGAGAGAATTGTTACAGCCACGCTGTTCGGCTGTCGCTGCCGCCGATCAGCGTAATGATCAGCCGCCAACGACGAGTCCGGGACTGGCTGGAGACGCCCGACAGTAGCTGGCTCGCGGGCGAGTCGCGGTCGAACCGACGTAGCGCGAGCGCCACCTCGCGTGATGAGTGGTGCGTGACGGGCAGTCCCGGCCGTCAGCCGGCCGGGCGCCGGAATTCTGTACCGCACGCTCCACCGCACAGCCCCCCTGCCTACCAAAAAGGATGCGCTGGAAGCGAGCGTTGAACGGCGCCCGGCGCTGGCGCAAGTCCGGTCGGGCGTCCGCTCGAACGCGAGCAGACCGCGGCCGCGCGAGCGTCGGCCCCGGTCAGGTGTTCTGAATGACGATCTTCGGGAACGCCGCCGTGTGGTCCTGCGCCTTCTCGGCGATCTTGATGGCGACGCGGCGGGCGATCTGCTTGTAGATCCGGGTCGCGTGCCCGTCCGGGTCGGCCACCACGGTCGGCCGGCCGGAATCGGCCTGCTCCCGGATGTGGATGTCGAGCGGTAGCGACCCCAGCACGTCGATGTTGTAGTCCTTGCCCATCTTCTCGCCGCCGCCCTCGCCGAATATGTGCTCCTCGTGGCCGCACTTCGAGCAGACGTGGGTGCTCATGTTCTCGACGATACCGAGGATGGGGATGCCGACCTTCTCGAACATCTTGAGCCCCTTGCGGGCGTCGATCAGGGCGATGTCCTGGGGGGTGGTG
>CAZOQY010000317.1:0-3703 GCA_964581835.1 uncultured Streptomycetaceae bacterium
ACCCGTTGGCAGCAGCCTGTCGCGGCTTAGTTTGAACACGGTTGCTTGGCGGTTCGATTTGAGGTTTTGAATTGAAGCTCGAAGCGAAGCACCTCGATTTCGGCTACCGCGGCCGCCGCGTCGGCAGCGACGTTTCGCTGTCGCTGGAGACGGGGGAGGTGCTGTGCCTGCTCGGTCCCAACGGCAGCGGCAAGACCACGCTGTTCAAGACGCTGCTGGGACTGCTGTCCGCGCAGGGAGGCAAGGTGCTGCTGGATGGCGCGGACGTGGCGGCCCTGCGGCGCGACGAGGTGGCGCGCTTCGTCAGCTACGTGCCGCAGGCGCACGCGACTTTCTTTCCGTTCACCGTGCGCGAAGTGGTGCTGATGGGGCGCACGTCACACCTGGGGTTGTTCTCTTCGCCTTCGCGCCGCGATCGCGAGATCGCGCAGGCCGCTATCGAGCGGATGGGGCTTGCCCCTCTCGCCGGCTCGGTTTACACGCGCATCTCCGGTGGCGAGCGACAGCTGGTCCTGATCGCTCGCGCGCTCGCCCAGGACGCTCGCATCATCGTCATGGACGAGCCGACCGCCAATCTCGATTTCGGCAACCAGGTGCGCGTCACCGAGCACGTCCGCTCACTGGCGGGAACGGGCATGGGGGTGCTGCTGTCCACGCACGACCCGGATCACGCTTTCATGTGTGCCCGCGTTGCCATGCTCCATCAAGGGCGCCTGGCGCGCATCGGGGCGCCGGGCGATATGATCACTGCCGACAGCCTGAGAGAGATTTATGGCGTCGACCTAATCGTCACCCGCGTCGCACTCCCCGGTGGCGCGAGCCGCCCTGTTTGCGTGCCCGCGCGGCCCGAATAGAATGACGGGATGGCCCGCTATCCTGGATTGCTCCTTCGCGTTCTGGCAGGCAAGAATCCGGCGATGGGGCCGGGCAAGGCCCGGCTCGTCACGTTGATCGCCGACACCGGCTCGATTTCCGCTGCCGCGCGCGAGATGGGCATGTCCTATCGGAGAGCCTGGCAGCTGGTCGAGGCGCTGAACAAGAGCTTCAACGAGGCCGTGGTCGTGACGGCGACCGGCGGCAAGCGCGGGGGCGGTGCCACGGTCACCGCGTTCGGGAAACGCCTGGTCGCGCGTTTTCGCGGCATGGAAGACAAGGCCTCGGCCGCGATCGAGCAGGATCTCAGGGAGTTTTCGACGCACTTGCGCAAGCCGGCCAGGCGCAAGAGCGATTGACGCGCCTCACGCCGTCAGCAGCAGCTTTCCGCCTGCAAGCGACATCACCACGGCGAGCGTGACCAGCAACCCCTTTTGCCTCAGGCGCTGCAGCCCGAGCCAGGTGCCGAGGAACGCGCCGCCCAGCGCGGCAGCGGCGAGCAGCGGCAATTCTCCCGGAAGCTTCTGCACGGTCAGCGAGCCGGCGACCAGCGCGACCGCGGAATTGACCAGGATGAAAGGGGCGGAGATGCCTGCGGTCGTTTTCGGGCCGGCCCAGCCGAGTATCAGCAGGATCGGGCTCAGGAAGATGCCGCCGCCAACACCGATCAGGCCCGAGAGGAAGCCGATCACGCATCCGATCAGGATAGCGGGGAGCTTCCTGACCCGCACCACGCCTTCCTCCATGGCCGTGCGCGAGCCGAGCGCTCGCCAGACGAGATAGCTTGCAGCGATCAGAAGGACGACCCCCATCGCCACGTAGTACGTTCCGCGCGACAGGCTCTGGATGCCCCCCACTGCGGCGAAGGGTATCGAGCCAAGCAGGAACGGCCATAGCCCGGTCCAGCTGAAATAACGTGCATGGTGAAAACGGTACACCGTGAGCGCCGCCACGATGATGTTCAGTGTGAGCGCCGTGGGGCGCATGGTTTCAGGGGCGAGGCCGGTCAGCGCCATCATCGCCAGATAGCCCGACGCGCCGGCGTGTCCGACGGTCGTATAGAGCGCCGCCACGATGAAAAAGGAGGCGGCCAGGACCAGGATCTCGTGCGCTTCCATGGAGCGACAATAGCACGGAAGACACCGTTATATCTAGACGGGAATAACGAGTGTCCGTTATGATGATGCCTGGAGGCATATGAAAATATTCGGCTTTGCGGGCTGGTCCGGCAGCGGCAAGACGACGCTGATCGAGAAGCTGATTCCGCTGTTCGTCGCGCGCGGCATCCGGGTCTCGCTCGTCAAGCACGCGCATCACAGTTTCGATGTGGACCAGCCGGGCAAGGATTCGTACCGCCACCGGCATGCGGGCTGCAACGAGGTGCTGGTGACGTCCTCGAAGCGCTGGGTGCTGATGCACGAACTGCGCGGCGCGCCGGATCCGGGCTTTGCCGAGCTGATCGAGCGCGTCTCTCCGTGCGACTTGCTGCTGGTCGAGGGTTTCAAGCGCGAAAAACTGCCCAAGCTCGAGGTCTACCGCGCGTCGGTCGGAGAGTCCCTGCTGTATCCGCAGGACCCGGACATCGTCGCGATCGCCAGCGACCAGCGGATCGATACGCAACTGGCGCAGTTAAACCTGAATGACGCGCCGCTTATTGCCTCATTCATCCTCAAACATGTCGGACTGTCCTAGCGTTCGCGCAGGCCTGGGCGGCGCGTCATAGAGGCCTATAATTCACCCGCATGATCACAGTTCTTTATTTTGCGCGGTTGCGCGAGACGCTCGGCACGGGCTCGGAACAAATTGCGCTGCCGGCCGGCGTGCGTGACCTGGAAGGCCTGCGCGCGCTGCTGGTCGCGCGCGGCGGGGCGTGGGAGCAGGCGCTGGCGCCCGGCAAGCCGGTACGCGCGGCGGTCAACCAGGCGATGGCGGTGGGCGATATGCCGGTCGCCGACGGCGACGAGGTGGCGTTTTTTCCACCGGTAACCGGCGGGTAAAGCGACAACCTCTCACCGCAGAGGACGCGGGGGACGCCGTGGAATGAGACGGGCCGGGGTCGATTCACGATTCACGAATCACGAATCACGCTTATGACGGTGAGAATCCAGATAGCCGACTTCGACGCGGGCGTGGAGATCGCCGCGCTCCGGAGATATAACCCGAAAGTCGGCGCGGTGGCGAGCTTCGTCGGCGTCGTGCGCGACGTGAACGAGGGCGACGCGGTCGCCGAGATGACGCTCGAGCACTATCCCGGCATGACCGAGAAGTCGATCGAGGAGATCGTCACGCAGGCAAGGGGCCGCTGGAAGATCCTCGATGCGCTGGTGATACACCGCATCGGCACCTTGAAGCCCACGGACCAGATCGTGCTGGTGGTCGTGACGAGCGCCCATCGCGGCGACGCGTTCGCCGCCTGCGAATTCATCATGGATTACCTGAAGACCCGCGCGCCTTTCTGGAAGAAGGAGCAGGCCGGCAAGGGTGAGCGCTGGGTCGAGGCGCGCGAGGCTGATGATCTGGCCGCCGAACGCTGGCGGTTGAAAGGCTGATCAGCCGCCGATGAACGCCGATAAACGCCGATCAACTCAAGAATGAATGCGGCCGGATTACTGGCGGTGGGGATCGGCGCCATGCTCGGCGCGTGGACGCGGTGGGGGCTCGGGGTCGCGCTCAACGCCGTCGTGCCGACGCTGCCGCTGGGCACCCTGGTGGCCAACCTGGCCGGCGGTTACCTGATCGGCATCGCCGTGGAGTCGGTGCTGCAGCTCCAGCTGGTCTCGGCGGAATGGCGCCTGTTCATCATCACCGGCTTCCTCGGCAGCCTGACGAC
>CAZOQY010000318.1:0-3700 GCA_964581835.1 uncultured Streptomycetaceae bacterium
GCTGACCGAGCGCCGCAACGAACTACTCGGCACCATGGCCTGCCACGCCGCGGTGCGCGCCAACCGCAAGCTCACCGTGCCCGAGATGAACGCCCTGCTGCGCGAGATGGAAGCGACCGAACGCTCCGGGCAGTGCAACCACGGCCGGCCGACGTGGCACCAGATAACGGTCGCGGAATTAGACAAGCTTTTCATGCGAGGTCGTTGACCTCGTATGAAGCGCGACCGTGATCTGGTGCCAAGGGCTGAGGGATGAGGGATGAGGGATGAGGAAAAGTCGGTCAAAAGAGCAACGACCCGTGGCCAGCAAGCGCAAGACGAAGGCTAAAACCGCGCGGAAAAAACCCGCCGCTTCGCGCCGCGCCGTCCGCGCGAAGCGCGTCACTTCCTCATCCCTCATCCCTCATCCCTCAGCCCTGTCGGCGAAGCCGACGTCACCCCCCCTCCTCATCCCTCATCCCTCATCCCTCATCCCTGAATCCCCAGCGCCGGAAGCCCGGCGAACGCCGCCGCCGGCGATTCTGCTGATGGGGCCAACGGCGAGCGGCAAGACGGCGGTGGCGCTGCGCCTCGCGCGGGAACTGCCGTGCGAGATCATCAGCGTGGATTCGGCCCAGGTCTACAAGGGCATGAACATCGGCACCGCCAAGCCCGACGCCGCGGCGCTGCGGGAAGCGCCGCACCACCTGATCGACGTGATCGAGCCGCACGAGCGCTATTCCGCCGCGCGCTTTCGCGACGATGCGCTGGCGGTGATGCGCGAAGTGACCGAGCGCGACCGCATCCCGCTGCTGGTCGGCGGCACGATGATGTACTACCAGGCGCTCACCGAGGGCCTGAACGAACTGCCGGAAGCCGACCCGATGATCCGGATGATGATCGACACCATGGCCGAGGAGAACGGCTGGCCCGCGGTGCACGCGCGGCTCGCGCGCGTGGATCCGGAAACCGCGGCGCGCCTCGAGCCGAACGACTCCCAGCGCGTGCAGCGCGCGCTCGAGATCTACCTGCTCACCAACCAGCCGATGTCGAAGCTGCTGGCCCGGCCGAAGTACGTCTACTTCCCCTACACCCCGATCCGCATCTCGCTCGTGCCGAGCGACCGCGAGGTTCTGCACATGCGCATCGCGCAGCGTTTCGACGCCATGCTCGAAGCGGGACTGGTGAAGGAACTCCGCAAGCTGCGCGAGGAATACGGCCTGGAGCCCGGCATGCCGTCGATGCGCTGCGTCGGCTACCGCCAGGCCTGGGACCACCTCGAAGGCCGCCTCGACGCCGCGGCGCTGCGCGAGCAGGGCATCGCCGCCACCCGCCAGCTCGCCAAGCGCCAGCTCACCTGGTTAAGGGCGATGGAGAACCTCACCGAGTTCGACTGCCTGGAGGAAAACCTCGACGAGCTGGTGCTGGAGTACGTGCGCCGCGAGCTGGAGGCGCAGCTCGTAGGCGGCTGACGCCGCCCGAGGGATGAGGGCGGAGGGATGAGGGCTGAGGAATGAAGCCCCCGCACTTAACTTGTTTCCTCATCCCTCATAAATCATCCCTCATCCCCGCATGACATCGCATCACTTGTGATGGGATGTCATGTAGCGGAGCCGGTCCGCCAATCCCCTCAACAGCGCCACGGCGAACGCCGGGTTGCTCTTCACCGACAGCAGGAAGTCGTTGCGGTTGATCGACAGCAGGTCGCAGTCGGTCTCCGCGGTCGCGGTCGCGGCGCGCGGCGACTGGTCGACCAGCGCCATCTCGCCGAAGATGCCGCCGGGACCGATGCGCCCGACCACCTTGCCCTTGATCGAGATGGCGACGCGGCCGTCCAGCACCACGTACATGAAGACGCCGCCCTCGCCCTCTTTCATGATGACCTTGTTCAGGGGCGTATGGGCCGGCGGATGCGGCACCCGGTCCGCCAGCTCGGCCAGCAGCTTCTCGTCGAATATCCTCGCCTCCGGCGCCTGCCCGCCACCCGCCAGGTTCCGGCTCACGATCGCGGCGGTCAGCCGCAGGCGGTTGATGAGGATGTTCATCAGCATCAGCGCGAATTCCGGGGCTTTCTGGATCGCGGCCTGGAACTGTTTCGAGTCGAGCGACAGGGCGCGGCAGGCGGTTTTGGCGGCGGCGGTGGCGCTGCGAGGCAACTGGCTGATCGCGGCCATTTCGCCGAAGATTTCCCCGGCCTTGACCTGGTCGAGCACTTTCTTGCCGCGGATCAGGCTGACGTCGCCCTCCACCAGCAGGTACATCTTGTCGCTGTTCTGGTTCTCGGTGAAGAAGGTCCCGCCCTGCGAGACCAGCTCGACCTTGCCCATGGCCTCGAAGCACATCTTCGCCACCGCGGGGTCGTAGATCGCGCTCTTGGCGGGCCTGCCTGTGCTCGTGAAATCCAGTTCGTCCATACTCCTCGTTCCGCCCGGTTACCTGTATTTCGCGGTCATGAACCGCAGCCGTTCCGACAACGCCTTCAGCAGCGACAGGGTGAAAGCGGGTTTCGACTTTACCAGTTCCAGGAAGTCCTTGCGGTTGATCGAGAGCAGGGTGCAATCGGTCTCGGCAACGGCGGTGGCGACGCGGGAAGACTGGTCGACCAGCGCCATCTCGCCGAAGACGCCGCCCGGGCCGATCTTCTCGACGACCTTCTCGGCCACGGTGATCGCGACCACGCCTTCGCGCACCACGTACATGAATATGCCCTTGTCCCCCTCCTTGACGATGACCTTGTTCAGGGGATGCAGCGCCGCGGGCCGGTCCTCGAATTCGCGCTCGAGGTCGGCGAGCAGCTTGCGGTCGAACACGGCCGCCTTGTTCCACGGGTCCTTTTCGGACAACTTCCCGCCGCTGGTCAGCGTGGACAGCGTCTCGCGCACGCGGCTGATGATCATGGCCATCAGCATCACGGCGAATTCCGGCGATTTCCCGAGCGCGGCCTGGAACTGCTTTTCGTTCATCGAGATGACCTTGCAGGCGGTCCTGGCCGTCGCAGTGGCGCTGCGGGGCAACTGGCTGATCGGCGCCATCTCGCCGAACACTTCGCCTTTGGAGACGGCGCCGATCGCCTTTTTCTGGACGCTCAGGGTGACCTCACCGTCGAGCAGCAGGTACATCCGGGCGCCCTCCGAGAAGACGCTGGCGGCCCCCTCGTTCTCGGCGAAGATGACCTTGCCCGCGGCAACGTCCTCGGGCTTGCCGCCCGACTTGAAAAAATCGAGCGCGATGGCGGGCTGGTAGAGGCTGCTGCCGCCTTGCGCGGGGCGAATAGACTTCGGCCCCTCCTTCTCCATTTCCAGTTCCATGGCGCCTCCTGCGGGATTCCGGGTCAGTCTTTTCGATTCACGCGGGCCCCGACCTTGCCACGCGCAAACGCGATTGTAACGTCCTCGCCGACCTCCAGCCGCGAAGCATCGCGCACGATGCCGGAAGCGGACTCGGTGATGCTGTAGCCGCGCGCCAGCACGGACTGGGGATTCAGGTGCTTGAGGCTCCCGTCGAGGCGCGCGAGCAGCGTCGCGGCCGCATCGAGCCGGCGCCGTCCCGCTTCGCGCAGGCGCCGCGCCAGTTCCGCCGATTCGCGCGAGCGCCCCGCCACGCCGGGCGGGACGGACTTCAGCCGCAGACCCAGCTCGCGCGCCTGCCAGCCCAGGTCCTCGATCGCATGCTGCCACGCGCCCGTGAGCCGCGTGGCGAGATGGCGCAATTCGGCCACCTG
>CAZOQY010000319.1:0-3691 GCA_964581835.1 uncultured Streptomycetaceae bacterium
CGTACGACGAGGCGTTCGCGGCGCCCGATCCGGCCATCGCGCCGCCGAGCAGGCCGACTCCCGCGCCCGCCGCCGCGCCGGCGCTGTTGCCGCCGATCGCCGCGCCCGCGGCCGCGCCGACCACCGTGCCCACCGCCGCGCTTCTCACGCCGCTGTCGACGCCGGCCTGGTTCGGGTTGCCGCCGCCGACCTGCGAGCTGGCGTAGCGCCGGCAATCGCTGTCGTCGAAACGGAATTGATCGAAACTCTTGCCGGTTCCCGGCAGCGACATCAGGCTCGGCCCGTTCGGCACCGTCACGCAGCCGGCCAGTGACGCCAGTAGCAACGCGGCGCCGGTGAATCGCCAGGATCCAGGTCTAATCCTCATCCCTCATCCCTAGGGCTGTGGCTGCGGCGCGACCCGCTGCCAGCCTTTTGCGCACTGCTTCACGTACGGGTAGTAGGCCTGGGACTCGGGACAGTAGTACCAGTTGTCCTGCGCCGTCCGTTCGGGCGCGGCCTGGACGTTGTCGGGGCGCTCGATGTAGACCGTGGGCGCCGGCGGCGACACGACCACCGGCGGGTAGTAGTAGGCGGGCGGGTGGTAATAGAAGGGATACGGGGCGTACCAGAAGGCGGGAGCGCCGATGAATACGCCGAAATGCGAGTGCGACCGATGGTGGTGGCGGTGGCCGCCGTACGCGAGTGCCGATCCCGCGAACAGGATCGCCATCAACCCCGCTGTCAGTGTCGAGACCAGACTCGCTCTACCCATGCCGGTAAGACTAGCAGGGGTGGGCGCCGGTTCGGGGGCGAAGTTGTTACTAAATGTGTACGGACGACCGGAATCCGTCACCGCCCGGCGACAGCAGAGGGCATCAGCGCGCCGCCAGCCAGGCGTTGCCTTCACGGTAGAGCTGCTCGAGCGCCGGGCTGCGCGGCGTTGGCAGGGTCAGGTCCACGGTCGAGCCGCCCCTCGACTGCACGTAGGCGAGGTAGCGGTAGCCCTCGGGAAAGCGCGCGAGCTCCGCCTCGTCGAGCTTCAGTGCTGCGCCCGGCCGCACCGGCTCGAGGCGGTCCCGTTCGTAGATGGCGTTGCGCTTCAGTACGCGCCAGGCGCCGTCGAGCTTCACGAAGCGATCGTAGAAACGGCCGTAGCAGGTGACGTCCACCTCGACGCCGTCGAGCGTGCTGCGTGACATCAGGATCATGCGCGACTCGGCGATCGCCTTGCCGCCGTTCAGGCGCGCGCTGGTGCCGCCCATGAAGTGCGTGCTGCGCGAGGTCCTGTTCTTCGCGGCGTTGGCGATGAAGGCCTCGGCCGGCCCGGTGAAGCGCGTCGAGGTCATGACCCCGTCGGGATGGAACACGGCGCGCAGCCGGTCCCAGTCGCCGAAATCGCGGGCGAACGCCCAGTTCTGCACCGCTTCCGTGATCGCGAGCTTTTCTTCCCAGTCGCTCATTCGCCCCTCACCTTCATCGCCTGCACGACCTTGCCCCATTTCGCGACTTCCTCCTTCAGGTACTTGGCGTGCGCCTCGGGCGTGCTCGCCACGATGTCCACGCTGAGCGCCGCGTAGCGCTGCTTCACTTCCGGGTCCTGCAGGGCCTTCGCCAGTTCGCGATTCATGCGATTGACGCGGTCCTTCGGCGTCTTCGCCTGCGTGTACCAGCCATACCAGGTCACCGACTCGTAGCCGGGCACGCCCGCTTCCGCGATGGTCGGCACGTCGGGGAGGGCGGGATTGCGTTTCGAGCTGGAGACGCCGAGCGCGCGCATGCGGCCGGACTTGATGAACTGCAGGAACGCCGGCATCGGCGCGATGTACGCCTGCACGCGCCCGGCCATGAGGTCGTTCTGCGCGAGCCCGACGTCCTTGTACGGCACGTGCACGATGTCGATGCCGGTCAGGTTGATGAACAGCGCCATGTTCATGTGGCCCGAGGTGCCGTTGCCGGTGGAGGAGTAGGAGATCCTGCCCGGCTGCGCCTTCGCCATCGCGATCAGGTCCTTGACCGACTTCGCCGGCAGTGACGGCGGCACCAGCAGCACGCCGTCGGTCGTGCCGAGCAGCATCACCGATGCGAAATCGCGCACCGGGTCGTAGGGCACGGCGGGCTTGAGATGCAGGTTGACGGCGAAGGACTGGCTGACGAAGAGATGGGTGTGCCCGTCGGGCGCGGCTTTCGAGACGAGGTCGAAGGCGATGTTGCCGCCCGCCCCGGCGCGGTTCTCGACGATCAGCGGCTGGCCCCAGGATTCCGATATTTTTGGCGCGACGATGCGCGACAGCGAGTCCAGCGCGCCGCCGGCCGAGGCGGGGAGCAGCACCCGCACCGGGCGCGCCGGGAAACCCTGGGCGCTGGCGTGGACGGCGACGAACATCGCCGCGGCCAGCCCGGCCGCGATCCGCAGATGGGTTCGAAACATGGTGTCTCCTCTTCCCGCTGTTCGCGTATTGTGTTCGTACTGTGAGACGCCGCGGGATGCGAGCCCCATCCTAGCCTATACTCGCGGCTGGAAGAAGCCATCCGGAGTCCCCGCCATGACGCTTGCACAGGAACTCGCGCGGCGCATCGTCGCCATGCGCCACGAAGACATCCCGGCCGACGCCACCCACTGGGCGAAGGTTTCGTTTCTCGACACTTTCGGCTGCGCCTTCGCCGCGGTGGGCGAGGACGCGCCACGCATCGCGGAACGCGTGCTGGCCTCGAGCGGCACCGGGCCGAGCCTGATCTGGGGCACCGACCGCCGGGTTTCCGTGCTCGACGCGGCCACCATCAACGGCACCGCCGGCCACGCGCTCGACTACGACGACGTCGGCCTCTCCATCGCCGGCCATCCGACGGTACCGATCCTCCCGGGCCTCTACGCGCTCGCCGAGTCGCTCGGCGCGAACGGCCGCGACGTCGTGCTTGCGTACGTGGCCGGCTTCGAGACCCAGTCGCGCCTCGGGCTCGCCGCGAACCCGTTTCATTACGAATCCGGCTGGCACCCGACCGCGACCCTCGGGGTGTTCGGCGCGGCGGCGGCCGGCGCGCGCCTGCTCGGGCTCGACGCCGAGCGCACGGCAACGGCGCTCGCCATCGCGGTATCGCTCTCGGCCGGCGTGAAAGCCAATTTCGGCACCATGACCAAGCCGCTGCACGCCGGGCAGTCCACACGCCACGGCATTTACGCGGCGCTGCTGGCGAAGGAGGGGTTCACCGCGAGCCACGACGCGTTCGAGCACAAGCAGGGTTTCTTCGAGCGCTTCAACGGCAAAGGGAACTTCGACATGGCGAAAGCCCTGGAAAACTGGGGCAAGCCGCTCGACATCCTGAATCCGGGCGTGGGGCTCAAGCAGTACCCGTGCTGCGCCAGCACGCATTCGCCGATCGACGCCACGCTGATCCTGCGGGAAAAACACCAGCTGACGCCCGACAAGGTGGCGAAGATCGAATCCATCACGCATTCGCGCAACCTCGACCACACCAACCGGCCCGATCCGCGCAGCACGCTCGACGCCAAGTTCAGCGTTCAGTACTGCGTGGCGCGCGCGCTGCTCTCCGGCGGCGTCGTGGCGACGGATTTCGAGGGCGACGCCTACATGCAGCCGGCGGTGCGCCAGCTGCTCTCGCGCGTCCATGCGCGGCCGCACGCGCACCAGCCGCGCGGCATGCAGGACCATTTCGAGTGCGAAGTGATCGTCACCACCACCGACGGCAAGGC
>CAZOQY010000320.1:0-3690 GCA_964581835.1 uncultured Streptomycetaceae bacterium
CGGCGCGCTCGATCACCTCGCCGTCGAGTTCCAGCACGAGGCGCAGCACGCCGTGCGCGGCCGGGTGCTGCGGACCGAAGTTCATCGTGTAGTTGCGGATCTCGGCCATGCGCTTCAGTTCTTCTTGACGTCGGTGTCCGCGTAGTTCTCCACGCGCACGATGCGCGGGGTGATCTCGCGCGGCTCGATGGTAACCGGCTGGTAGATCACGCGCTGCTGGTCGGGGTCGTAGCGCATCTCGACGTTGCCCGACAGCGGGAAGTCCTTGCGGAACGGGTGCCCGACGAAGCCGTAGTCGGTGAGGATGCGGCGCAGATCCGGGTGCCCGGTGAAGACGATGCCGTAGAGGTCGAACGCCTCTCGCTCGTACCAGCCGGCGGACGGCCACACGCCGATGACGGAATCCACCCCGGGGAAGCCGTCGTCGGGACAGAACACACGCAGGCGCAGGCGCCGGTTGTGCGTGATGCTGAGCAGGTGATAGACCACGGCGAAGCGCTGCCCTTCATATCCCCCATCACCATAGTCCCGGTAATCCACCCCGCACAGGTCGATCAGTTCCTCGAACCGAAGCGCCGGCGCGTCGCGCAACAGCAACGCCGCCGCGGACAAGTGCTCTGCTTTCACCACCAGCGTGACTTCCTCCAGCGCCGTCGAGACGCTGGCCAGACTGTCGCCGAGCGCAGCCTGCAATGCGGCGGTCAGTGTCTCTGCACGGGAAGTCATGAATATGATCGCGATGGTCTGAGCAAGATTTCTATCGAGCGATCGTATTGGTTCTCTTGATCTTGTTCTGCAGTTGGATGATGCCGTAGAGCAGCGCCTCAGCCGTCGGCGGGCAACCGGGCACGTAGATGTCCACCGGCACGATGCGGTCGCAGCCGCGCACCACCGAATACGAGTAGTGGTAATAGCCGCCGCCATTGGCGCAGGAACCCATCGAGATCACCCAGCGCGGCTCCGCCATCTGGTCGTAGACCTTGCGCAACGCCGGCGCCATCTTGTTGCACAGCGTGCCGGCGACGATCATCACGTCGGACTGGCGTGGACTCGGGCGGAACACGATGCCGAAGCGGTCGAGGTCGTAGCGCGAGGCGCCGGCGTGCATCATCTCCACCGCGCAACAGGCGAGGCCGAAAGTCATCGGCCACAGCGAGCCGGTGCGCGTCCAGTTGATCAGCGCGTCCGCCGTGGTGGTGACGAAGCCTTTCTCGGTGATCGTTTCAATGGCGCCCATAGGTCACCTCCGGATCATTCCCACTCCAATGCGCCTTTTTTCCACTCGTAGATGAAGCCCACCACGAGGATGCCGAGGAACACCATCATCGCCATGAAGCCGAAGAAGCCGATTTCCTGCAGCACCACGGCCCACGGGAAGAGAAACGCGATTTCGAGGTCGAACAGGATGAAGAGGATCGCCACGAGGTAGTAGCGCACGTCGAACTTCATGCGCGCGTCCTCGAACGCCTCGAAGCCGCATTCGTAGGGGGAGAGTTTCTCGGGATCCGGCCGGTGGGAACCGACCAGCCGGCTGACGACGCTGCCCGCCAGCACCGGCCCGACGCCGACGGCGATGCCGACGAAGATGAACATCAGGATGGGAAAGTAGTTCTCCAGCATGTCGCGCGCGTTCCCCTGTTCCCCTTGCCTGATCGCGAACCCTTCAATAAAACCTGGTGCCGACGGAGAGATTCGAACTCTCACGGCTTTCGCCGCCACCCCCTCAAGATGGTGTGTCTACCAATTCCACCACGTCGGCTGATTCTTCCGCTGCTCCGTCTATTTCGGCACGTCCTGCGCCTTCGAGCCCGGGTCCGCGGCGGGCGCGGCCTTCTCTGCCGGCGCGCTCTTCCCGACCGGCACCGTTGGCGGAATCTGCCCCGGCAGGGACTGCTCCTGGGCCGGCGGCGTCGCCATCACGCCCTTGTGTTCGGTTTTGCGGGTCGACAGAAACGTCAGTCCGAGGCTGGTCAGGAAAAAAACCGTCGCGGTGACCGCCGTGGCGCGGCTCAGAAAATTCGCCGACCCCGAGGATCCGAACACGCTGCCGGCCGACCCGCTGCCGAAAGCGGCGCCGGCGTCGGCCCCCTTGCCATGCTGCAGCAGCACCAGGGCGATGATGGCCAGGCCCGCGATCACGTGCACTACCAGTATGAGAGTATCCATTCAGACCTTTACCGTTTCCTGGGCGTCCTGCGCAGCACGGCAGATCGCCACGAATTCATCGGCCGCCAGGGATGCGCCCCCGATCAGACCGCCATCCACGTCCGGCATCGCGAACAACTGCGACGCGTTGCCCGCCTTGACGCTGCCCCCGTAGAGGATCGTCAGGCTCTCCGCCAGCCGGCGATCCGCCGCCACGCGACCCCGGACAAACGCATGCACGTCCTGGGCCTGCTGCGGCGACGCCGTCCTGCCGGTGCCGATCGCCCACACCGGCTCGTAGGCGACCACCCCCTGCGCAAGCGATTGCAGCCCGCAATGTTTCACCACCGCGTCCAGCTGGCGGGCCACCACGGCCTCGGTCACACCCGCCTCCCGCTCCGACAAAGTCTCGCCCAGGCACAGGATCGGCGTGAGGCCGTGCTTCAGCGCCTGGCCGTATTTGAGCGCGACGACATCGTCCGTCTCGCCGAACACCCCGCGGCGCTCGGAATGACCGACGATGACATAGCGACAACCGCAATCCGCCAGCATCGCGCCCGAAACACCGCCGGTATATGCGCCGTCATCGAACTGGCACACGTCCTGCGCGCCGAGCGCCACGTTCGATCCGCGCAGGGCCTGTCCGACGGCCGCGAGATACGGGTACGGCGCGCAGACCGCGTAACGAGCACGGCCAAGAGCGGCGAGCGGCGGCAGGAGGGCCTTGAGCAACGCCTGGCCCGAGGCCAGGTTGCCGTTCATCTTCCAGTTGCCCGCTACCAGCTTGACGCGCATTTCCCGCGAGACTCACCTAAACCATTGAATTTTACAGGTGATTGGGCGGAAGGGTCAACGAAGCAACCGTCGGCTGCGGCACTGCAGCACGTTGAATCCAAAAGAAAACGCCGGGCGCATGCCCGGCGTTTTCCTGGCGGAAGAGAAAGACGGGCGGCGCCTACCCGAAACGGCCCGTTATGTAATCTTCCGTCTGCTTGTTCTTCGGCTTGATGAAGATCGTGTCGGTGACGTCGAACTCGATCAGTTCGCCGAGGTACATGTAGGCGGTGTAATCGGAAATGCGCGCCGCCTGTTGCATGTTGTGGGTCACGATGAGCACCGTGAGCTTGGCCTTCAATTCGGCAATTAGCTGCTCGATGCTGGCGGTTGCGATCGGGTCGAGGGCCGATGTCGGCTCGTCGAACAGCAGGATCTCGGGGTCCGTCGCCAGCGCGCGCGCGATGCACAGGCGCTGTTGCTGCCCGCCGGACAGGTTGTAGGCCAGATCGTTCAGGCGGGTCTTGACCTCCTCCCACAGCGCCGCGCCGCGCAGCGCCTCCTCCACCTTCTCGTCGAGCAGCGCGCGCTTGCGCTCACCGCGCACCCTGAGCCCATAGGCCACGTTCTCGTAGATCGACTTGGGAAAAGGATTCGGCTTCTGGAACACCATGCTGATGCGCATGCGCACTTCGATCGGATCGACGCTGGAGTGCAGGAGGTTGGTGTTGTCCGGATAGAGCCGGATCTCGCCCTCGTAGCGATTGCCGG
>CAZOQY010000321.1:0-3614 GCA_964581835.1 uncultured Streptomycetaceae bacterium
GCGTGCCGACCAGGTCGGCCGGCAGCAGGTCGGGCGTGAACTGGATGCGCTTGAACGAGCCGCGGATCGTGCGCGCGAGCGTCTTGACCGTGAGCGTCTTGGCGAGCCCCGGCACGCCCTCGACCAGCAGGTGGCCCTGCGCCAGCATCGCGATCAGCACGCGCTCGAGAAAGGCGTCCTGCCCGACGACCACGCGCTTGATTTCGTAGAGGATCCGCTCCATCAGGTCGCGAACATGCGCGCGGACGTCGTTGTTCGTATCGTCGTTCATGGCAGGGAAACTCCCGTTCGTTCAAAAAGGATGGATGCCGCCGGCGCTGCCCGCCGCGACTGCGATCGTCACGGCGAAGCCGATGCCGAGGAAGGTGCGGTTCGTCGGATTGAGGATCGCGGTGACGATGCCGACCACGTCGCCCTGCATCGTCACCAGCGGGCCGCCCGAACTGCCGGGGTTGGCCGCCGCGTCGAACTGGATCAACCGCGTGAGCAGGCGCTTGCCGTCGGGCGAGTGGAATTCGCGGTTGAGGCCCGACACCACGCCGTAGGAAACCGACGGGCCCATGCCGAATGGAAAACCGACCGCGACCACTTCGTCGCCGGGCTTGAGGCGGCTGGCGGAACCCAGCGTCGCCGACGGCAGATCGTCCGGGATCGTCAGCGCCTTGATGACCGCCAGGTCGTTTTCCGGGTGGATGCTGACCAGGGCGGCGTCCGACTCCGAGCCGTCGTGAAAAGTGATTCTCACGCGCTTGACGCCGTAGACCACGTGCAGGTTGGTGAGGATGGTGCCGTCGTCCACGATCACGACGCCCGAGCCGACGGAGGTTTCCTCCATGCCCTCGGGCACGCTGCCGTCCTTGCCGCGCTTGTCGTCGGGCGCGCCGGGGACGAATTTCCCGGCCTTGGGTTTCTTCCCGGCGGCCGTTACCGGCCTGGCATCGTTGAAGCCCCTGACACGCACCACGGCGGGGCGCACCAGTTCGGCGGCTTTGGCCGCGCGCGAAGGCAATGCCTTCTTCTGGAGCGTGCGCGTGACCGCGGCTTCAATTTCCAGCGGGTTGATGGCGGGTGGAGCCGGTTTCAGCCAGGCGTAGCCGCCGATGGCGAGCAGCGCGACGAGGACGCCGCCCCCGATAAGCTGCAATTCGCGCGCATGGCGCGTGCCGAGCGCGCGCAGGCGTTGCAGGCGGGAGCGGGCGTCCGGGGCGGGTGTGCCGGCAGGGGCGCTCGCGACCGGGCCGGCGCCGGGCGTCGGCTTCGCGCTGCTGTAGAGCGCCTGGCGCTTCATGGAAGGTCGTATCCGATCGAGCGTGCTGGCATGAGCAAGTTAGCACGGTTAACGGCCGCCGGGTATGGTTCAATAGAGGCAGGGAATGAAATATCGCGGGGATGTGCGTGCGGTTCCTGTGGTCCGATTTGCTGTGGCTGATGCTGATCGTCCCGATCCTGGTCGGGGCGTACGTCCACATGCTGCGACGGCGCAAGCGCGCGACGCTGCGCTACGCGAGCCTCATGCTCGTGCGCGAAGCCCTCTTGCCCGGGCAATGGTGGCGGCGCCACCTGCCGGCGATCCTGCTGGGACTGGGAATCGCCTGCGCGCTGCTGGGTGCGGCGCGTCCCAGCGTCGTCCTGACCCTGCCCAACCAGCACCTGACCGTGGTGCTCGCGATCGACATCTCCCGCAGCATGCGCGCGACCGATATCGAGCCCTCCCGCATGGTGGCGGCGCAGAACGCGGTGAAGGCCTTCGTGAAGGAACTGCCGCCCAGCGTGCGCGTCGGCATCGTGACGTTCGCGGGCACCGCGGCGATCGCGCAGACGCCGACGCAGAACCGCGACGATCTCCTCGCCGCGGTCGACCGCATCCAGATGCAGCGCCAGACGGCCATCGGCAGCGGCCTGCTGGCGGCGCTGTCCGTGCTGCTGCCGGAGGCGGATTTCGCGTTCGAGGCGGAGGAGTTCGACTGGCGCGTGTCGCCGGGCACGCCCGGCGCGCCGCGCAAGCTCGAGCCGGCGGCGGATTTCAAGCCGGTGGCGCCGGGCTCGTTCGCCTCGGGCGTGATCGTGCTGATGTCCGACGGCCGGCGCACGATGGGGCCCGACCCGCTGAAGGTGGCGAAGCTCGCCGCCGAGCGCGGCGTGCGCGTCCACACCGTCGGCTTCGGCACCCAGGGGGGCGGCCCGGTCGATTTCGAGGAGGGGACGATCTACATGCGGTTCGACGAGCAGGCGCTGCGGTCGATCGCCGGCATCACGGAAGGGCAATACTCCCACGCGAGCAGCGCCGGCGACCTGCACAAGGTTTACAAGGATCTCACCGCCCGGCTCGTGCTGGAGCGCGGCGAGACCGAAGTCACCGCGTTCTTCGCGGCCGCCGCGGCGTTGCTCGTGCTGATGGCGGCGGCGCTGTCCGTGCTGTGGTTCCCGCGCACGGCCTGAAAAGCAAGGCGAAAGTCGAAAGGGGGCGCCCGCAGCGCGGGAGGGGCGAGCAACGAGTAACGAGCAACGAATCACTCTTTCGGCAAACTGCATGAAAATGAAAAGCTACGAATCGTCCGATCTCGACGAAAAAACCTTCCGCGCACTGCTCAGGCAGGCAGTGCGCTAAACCTCGCTTGCCGATTCGATTCCCGATAGCCCCTCTTCGTCGCGCCCTTGCGACGGGACTGCTTTGTCTCTGCGCTGCCGGTCCCGGCCACGCGGTGGACGAGCCTGCCCCGGAGAAAAACGGCAACGGTCTCCAGGCCCAGCTCTTCGTCGAGAACGACAAGTGGCGCCGCACCGACCAGCATTACACGAACGGCCTCAAGTTCGGGCTCGGCGTCGAGCGGGAAAGCCTGCCGTTCGTCAACGCGTACGAGGGCCTGATCCATGAACTGCTGGGCCGGCCGGACCAGTTGTACTACGGCCTGTTCCTCGGCCAGAACATGTACACGCCGAGGAACATCGGCAACCCCAACCCGCAGCCGTTCGATCGCCCGTGGGCGGGCTGGACCTACCTGGGCCTGGTCACCCAGCGCGTGGCGAACGGCGCCGAGAAGTCGCGGGCGCACGACGTGCTCGACACGCTGGAGTTCGACATCGGCACGGTCGGCCCCGCCAGCGGCGCGGAAGACGTCCAGATCGCGTGGCACCAGCTGATCGGATCGCCGCGCCCGCAGGGCTGGGCCCACCAGATTCCCAACGAAGTCGCCTTCGTCGCCAGCTATCTGCACAAGCGCCGCTACATTCCGGCCTGGGGTGATGGTCCCGTGGACAGGACCGCGCTCGGCTTCGATTTCATCCCTCACGCCGGCGCGTCGCTCGGCACGGTGATGACGCACGCGCGCGCGGGCGGCATCGTGCGCTACGGCTTCAACAAGACCGGCTTCGGGCCCGACACGATCGAGCCCGGCGGCGCCATGCTGCAGGGCACGCGGGACCGCTACGGCAACGACGGCGGGAGAAAGTGCGACTGGCCGTTGCTCGGCGAATTCCGCTGCGAATGGTACGTATTCGGCGGCGTGGACATGCGCTACGTCGCCTACAACATCTTCCTCGACGGCACCGTGTTCCGCGACAGCCCCAGCGTGGACCGCCGCCCGTTCGTCTACGACCTGCTCGCCGGCCTGTCG
>CAZOQY010000322.1:0-3609 GCA_964581835.1 uncultured Streptomycetaceae bacterium
TGCCCATGATCGTCTACAACGTGCCCGGCCGCACCGTGGCCGACCTGCAGAACGAAACGGCGCTCAAGCTCGCCCAGGTGCCCGGGATCATCGGCATCAAGGACGCGACCGCCGGCATCGAGCGTGGTTCCGAACTGATCCGCCGCAAGCCGCGCGATTTCCGCGTGTTCAGCGGCGACGACGCGACCGGCCTGGCGCTGATGCTCCACGGCGGCAACGGCGTGATCTCGGTCACCGCCAACGTCGCGCCGCGGTTGATGCACGATCTGTGCGCGGCCGCGCTCTCCGGCGACGTCGCCCGCGCCCGGGAAATCAACAACCGCCTGCTGCCGCTGCACCGCAACCTGTTCCTGGAAGCGAACCCGATCCCGGTCAAGTGGGCGGTCCAGCAGATGGGACTCATCCAGGGCGGCATCCGCCTGCCGCTGACGCCGCTGTCCGCCGCCTGCCATGAGCCGGTGCGAGAAGCGATGCGCCATGCCGGCATCCGCGCCGAAGCGAAGGAAGGCCGCTATGCTGCTGCGTAAGTCCGTTCACTGTCTGCTTGCCGTGCTGCTGGGCGTCGCGCTCGGCGCCTGCAGTTCGCTCGGGATCGAGGGCAAGAAGATCGACTACAAGTCGGCCGGCAAGCTGGCGCCCCTCGAGATTCCGCCCGATCTCACCCGCCCGACCGCGGACGACCGCTATACCGTGCCCGACATCAATCCCCGGGGTACCGCGACCTTTTCCGAGTACAGCCGCGAACGCGCCGGCCAGCGGGGCAGCGCCGTGCCGTCGAGCGTGCTGCCGCAGCAGGGCGACGCGCGCATCGAGCGCGACGGCAACCAGCGCTGGCTGGTGGTGAAGGGCATGCCCGACCAGGTTTGGCCGATTGTCAGGGATTTCTGGCAGGAGATCGGTTTCATCGTCAACCTGGAAATCCCCGTGGCGGGCGTGATGGAGACCGACTGGGCCGAGAACCGCGCCAAGTTGCCGGACATCGGCGCGATCCGCGGCCTGTTCGGCCGGTTGCTCGACATGCCGTACTCGACCAGCGAGCGCGACAAGTTCCGCACCCGGCTCGAGCGCGGCAGCCAGCCCGCCACCACCGAGATCTACATCAGCCATCGCGGGATGCAAGAGGTCTACACCTCGCAATCCGAGGACGCCAAGGACACCCGCTGGCAGCCGCGGCCGTCGGACCCCAACCTCGAGGTCGAGATGCTCGGTCGCCTGATGATGCGCTTCGGCGTCGAGGAATCCCGCGTCAAGTCGCAGGTGGCGTCCGGCGTCACTATCCAGCCGCGCGCGAAGCTGGGCAGCGGCGCCGACGGCACGCGCACGCTGACCCTCGACGAGCAGTTCGACCGTGCCTGGCGGCGCGTCGGGCTCGCGCTCGACCGCGTCGGCTTCACGGTGGAGGACCGCGATCGTTCCAAGGGCCTCTATTTCGTGCGCTACCTCGACCCGCTGATCGACGGCGGCAAGGCGGCGGACAAGCCGGGCGGCTTTCTCTCGCGGCTGAAGTTCTGGGGCGGCTCCGAGAAGCCCAAGCTGGAGCAGTACCGCATCGAGGTGAAGGACGCCGCGCCGGGCAGCCAGGTCAAGGTCTACAACAAGGACGGCGCGCAGGAGAACTCCGACACCGCCGGCAAGATCCTTTCGCTGCTCTACGAGCAGTTGCGGTGAGCGCCACGGTCCGCCGCTGATGCGCTTCGCATCACTGGGCTCCGGCAGCAAGGGCAACGCCCTCCTCATCGAAGCCGGCAACACTCTCATCCTGCTCGACTGCGGTTTCGGCCTGGCCGAGGTTTCCGCGCGGCTGGCGCGAATCGGCCTGGACGGCGACGACCTCGACGCGGTCATCGTCACCCACGAGCATGGCGACCATGGCGGGGGCGTGGCCAGGCTGTCGGCGCGCCACGACCTGCCGGTCTACCTCACGCGCGGCACGTATTCCGGGTTGCGGGGCGAGGAGCGCGCCATCGGCAACGCGCGCTTCATCGACGCCTATACGCCGTTCGCGATCGGGGAGGCCGAAGTCCGGCCGTACACGGTGCCGCACGATGCGCGCGAGCCGGTCCAGTTCGTGATTTCCGACGGCGCGGCCAGGCTCGGCGTGCTGACCGACACGGGCATGCCCACGCTGCACATCGTCGAGTCGCTGTCGGGCGTCGATGCCCTGGTGCTCGAGTGCAACCACGATCTCGACCTGCTGATGAACGGGCCGTATCCCGCATCGTTGAAGCGGCGGGTCGCGGGTAACCTCGGCCACCTGTCCAACGAGGCGTCGGCGGAACTGGTGCGGGCCATGGATTGCGGCCGGCTGCAGCACGTGATCGCGGCGCATCTCTCCGAGAAGAACAACACGCCGGAACTCGCGCGCGCGGCGCTGGCCGGCGCGCTCAACTGCGCGCCCGACTGGATCGGCATCGCGACGCAGGAGGAAGGATTTGGCTGGCGCGAAATCCTTCCTTAACTTGCCGCTAGGGCGGCAAGAAGAACCAGAATAATGGAACCGCCGATGAACGCCGATACACGCCGATAAGATCAAGAATAAATTAGCCGCCAAGACGCCAAGACGCCAGGAGAAGCAATGTTCCCGGACAGGGAATAAAAAAGCCGGCCCGCGGGCCGGCTTTTTTTTGACGCTTTGCTGCGAGCTTACTTCTTTTCGTCTTTCTTCATCTCTTCTTTTTTCATTTCCGGCGCCGGGGCGGCTGCGTCCGCCTTCGGCGCCTCGGGCGCTTTCGGGGCTTCGACGGCCTTCGGTGCTTCGGGCGCCTTGGGGGCGGGCTTCTGCTGTTCGCCGCAGGCGGCGAGGCCGATGGAGAGGAGGGCTGCGAGGAGGAGGGACGTGCGCTTCATGCTGATATTTTCCTTGTATGCGGTTTGATCGATGCAAAAAAACGGCCGGCTCGAAGCCGGCGCAGGCTCACAGCCGATAATCCGGCTGCTGGGCGCGGATTCTACCCGAAAATGCCTGGCGCGTGAGACGTAAGTTTCACGTAAGCCGTCGCTAGAAACTGTCTCAAAATTGCTCAAAACCCAATCAGCCACAGAGAGCACAGAGAACACAGAGGAAGCCCCGGTTTTCAGGCCAAGGTTTTTCTCTGTGAACTCTGTGTTCTCTGTGGCTAAACGGGGTTTTTGAGATAGGTTCTAGAGACCGCTCGCTCCGGTGCTCGTCACGAGCGCGGACGCCTCCCAGATCTCGGCGTAGCGATCGAGCAGCTGCTGCGTGCCGACGAGATCGTTGGTACCCTGGGCCGCGCGCAGGAAACGGTAGTGGAAGCGGTGCAGGTAGTGGTTGGCGTCGAATACCACGAAGGGGTCGTAGATCTGCCTGGCCAGGCTTTGCGTCTGGCGAATCCTGATCGCGGTCCCGAATTGCCGCACCAGGTCCACCAGACGCGGGCAGTCGCGCTCGATCGGCTCGGCGTCGTGCAGCACGATCAGCAGGCGGTTCTGGCGGTTGGCGAGCAGGAACTGTCGCAGCAGATCGTGGCGCTGCGACGCGTTCCATGCGCGCGACAGGCTGTTGTCGAAGACGCGGATGATGCGCTGGGTTTGCGGGATCAGCTCGTCGACGATCGCCTCGTACTCGCGCATGCCCTCGAAGCGGCGGTA
>CAZOQY010000323.1:0-3605 GCA_964581835.1 uncultured Streptomycetaceae bacterium
GGCGGAGAAACGTGTCCCGGTCACGGTGTTCGAGGCGGCGAAGACGCTCGGCGGCCGCGCGCGCCGCGTCGAGCATCGCGACCTCGCGCTCGACAACGGCCTGCACATCCTGATCGGCGCCTACAGCGAGACCCTGCGTCTCATGCGCCAGGTCGGCGCCGATCCCGACCGCCTGCTGCTGCGACTGCCGCTCACCTGGCGGATGCACAAGCGTTTTTCCCTGAAAGCGGCCGGGCTGCCGGCGCCGCTGCATTTGCTCGCGGGCCTCGCCACGGCCTCCGGCGTACCGCTGCCCGAACGCCTCGCGGCGATCCTTTTCATGCTGCGCATGCGGCGGCAGGATTACTCGCTGGCGCGGGACACCACGGTCGCCACCCTGCTGGAGAGCCAGGCGCAGGGCAAAAACCTGACACGCCTCCTGTGGCGTCCGCTGTGCGTCTCGGCGCTCAACACCCCGATGGAAACCGCCTCGGCGCAGGTATTTCTCAACGTGCTGCGCGACAGCCTCGATGCCGGGCGGGCTGCAAGCGACCTGCTGCTGCCGCGCGTCGACCTCTCGCGGCTGTTCCCCGAGCCGGCGGCCGACTACGTCAAGGCAAACGGCGGCAGCGTGCTCGCCGGATACCGGGTAACGGCGATAGAAGAGAGCGCCACCGGCTACACCGTGCGTTGCGGAGAAGACGTGCGCTCGTTCAGCCACGTCGTCTGTGCCCTGCCCCCCTACCACTCGGGCGCGTTCCTGGCCGCCATCCCGGCGCTGGCCACCGCGGCTGCAACCGTCGAGCGGCTCGAATACCAGCCGATCTACTCGGTCTACCTCCAGTATCCGGGGAACGTGCGCCTGCCCGCCCCGATGCTGGGATTCGACAGCGCATTGCTGCAATGGGCTTTCGACCGCGGCGCGCTGTCCGGCCAGCAAGGCCTCATCGGCGCGGTCATCAGCGCGCAGGGCGCGCACCAGGACATGCCGCAGGACGAACTGGGGCGCCTCGTCCACCAGGAACTGCAACAGCAACTCGGGCTGCTGCCGGATCCCGCCTGGTGCCGCGTCATCGCGGAGAAACGCGCCACGTTCGCCTGCACGCCGGCACTCGAGCGGCCGTCATCGCGCACGCCGCTGCGCGGCTTCCTTCTCGCGGGCGACTACGTGGCCGGCGGCTACCCCGGCACGATCGAGGCCGCGGTGCGCAGCGGCGTCGCGTGCTCGCGGGAAATTCTGGAAATCGCACCCTGACCCTTATAATGCCGAAAAAGGATGAGCGGGAAGAAAATGGCTGAACGCGAATCGATGCAGTACGACGTCGTGATCGTGGGCGCGGGCCCCGCCGGGCTTGCCGCGGCGATCCGGCTGAAGCAGCTCGCGGCGCAGCACCAGCACGAGGTCAGCGTGTGCGTGCTGGAGAAAGGCTCCGAAGTCGGGGCGCACATCCTCTCCGGTGCGGTGATGGACCCGCGCGCCCTCAACGAACTCCTGCCCGACTGGCAGAAACTCGAAGCGCCGCTCAACGCGCCGGTCTCCGGCGACCGTTTCCTGTTCCTGACCGGGAACAGCTCGTACAAGGTGCCGGACTTCATGCTGCCGGCCTGTTTCCGCAACCACGGCAACTACGTGGTGAGCCTCGCCAACGTCTGCCGCTGGCTCGCGCGGCAGGCGGAAGCGCTCGGCGTCGAAATCTTCGCCGGCTTCGCCGCGGCGGAGACCCTGATGGACGACGGCGCGGTGCGCGGCGTCGCCACCGGCGACATGGGCATCGGGCGCGACGGCAAGCCCACCGCCAGCCACCAGCCCGGCATGGAACTGCACGCCCGCTACACTTTCTTCGCCGAAGGCTGCCGCGGCCATCTCGGCAAGCAGTTGCAGGCGCGCTACAACCTGCGCGCCGGCGCCGACCCGCAGGTCTACGGTCTCGGCATGAAAGAGCTGTGGGAAATCAGGCCCGAGCGGCACCAGCAGGGCCTCGTCATCCACACCGCCGGCTGGCCGCTTGCAGGCGACACCTACGGCGGCTCGTTTCTCTATCACCTGGAAAACAACCAGGTCGCGATCGGCTTCGTGGTCGGGTTGGGCTACAGCAACCCCTATCTCAGCCCGTACGAGGAATTCCAGCGCTACAAGACCCATCCCGCGATCCGCCCCTTCCTGGAAGGCGGCAAGCGCCTCGCCTACGGCGCGCGGGCGATCTCGGCCGGCGGCCTGCAATCGCTGCCGAAGCTCGTCTTCCCGGGCGGCTGCCTGATCGGGGACGACGCCGGCTTTCTCAACGCCTCGCGCATCAAGGGCAGCCACGCCGCGATGAAGTCCGGCATGCTGGCCGCGGAAGCCGCGTTCCCGGCCCTGCGCGCTGGACGCTCGCACGACGAGCTCGGCGCCTACCCCGAGACTTTCCGCGGCAGCTGGCTGCACGACGAGCTCCACCGCGCACGCAACTTCAAGCCGTGGATGAGCAAGGGCCTCGCGCTCGGCACCCTGATGGTGGGCGTCGACCAGGTCGTGCTGCGCGGCCAGGCGCCGTGGACGCTGCGCCACGACCATGCCGACCATGAGACGCTCAAGGCGAAGTCGGAAGCGGAGCCGATCGCCTATCCCAAGCCCGACGGCGTCATCACTTTCGACCGCCTGTCTTCGGTCTTCGTTTCGAACACCAACCACGCCGAGGACCAGCCCGTCCATCTCACGCTGAAGGACGCGACGGTGCCGATCAAGGTCAACCTCGAGCTCTACGACGCGCCCGAGCAGCGCTACTGCCCGGCCGGCGTCTACGAAATCGTGCGCGACGCGGACGGAAAAAACCCGCGCCTGCAGATCAACGCCCAGAACTGCGTGCACTGCAAGACCTGCGACATCAAGGATCCGACCCAGAACATCGTGTGGGTCACGCCCGAGGGCGGCGGCGGCCCGAACTACCCGAACATGTGAGCCGGCGCGCACGACTCGGCAGTCACCCATGGCAACACAACCGCCCCGAAAACCGGACACCCCCAAAGCCGAAGACGGCGGCCAGGCGCCCTACCTGCGCCAGATGACCGACCAGCTGACGGGATGGAACGACCCGCGCTCGATGCTCGAGCGCGCCCTCAGGGAAAACCTGTTCCTGCTGTACGTCCAGCGGATGCTGCCCCTCAAGTCGGGCCAGCCCGAGCCGCTGTGCTACGAAGTGCTGCTGCGGATGAAGCAGGAAGAGGACAACCTGCTGCCGCCGGGCGGTTTCTTCGACGTTGCCGAGAGCTTCGGCATGATGGAGCAGATAGACCGCTGGGTGGTGCATGCGCTGTTGACCTGGTGCGCGGACCGGGCGAAGAAGAACCCCGGGAGAGCCCTGCCCATGATGTGCGTCAACCTCTCGGGCGCGGCATTGAGCAGCCCTTCCTTTCCGAACGTCGTACGCAGGGAATTGCAGCTGAGCGGCGTGCCCGCGCGCGCCCTGTGCATCGAGATCGACGAACGCGACGTCATCGAGCATCCCGCGGCGGCACAGGCTCTCATCGCGGTGTTGAAGCCGCTCGGCTGCCGCTTCACGCTGGATTCGTTCGGCAGCGTCAAGCTCTCGTTCCTGCACCTGAACGGGCTGCCGGTAGACTTCGTCAAGATCGACGGCGTCATTATC
>CAZOQY010000324.1:0-3603 GCA_964581835.1 uncultured Streptomycetaceae bacterium
CCGACCGCCGAGCGGCACCTCGACGAAGGAGCCTGGCGGCGCAAAAAACTGCGCCCTCGCGCATCGCCGCGGTGACGCATTCGCTCGGCACCCTGGTCACCTTCTGGTCGCTCGACACGCTCGGTTTCGTCAAGGCGCTGGACCTCCCCCGGGCGCGCGGCGTTGCGCTGACGAAGGATGGCGGGCGCTTCGCGATCAGCTACGCGCCGAGCACCGAGATCGCGCTGGTGGACCCCGGGACGCTGGTGCTGCTGCCGGAGGGACGGCTGTCGCAGACCTTCGCCAGCGGCTCGCACCTGGTGAACTGGAGCCGGGAGGCGGACCGCGTCGGACATCGCGATTCGCGATGATCGCCATCGGCTGGCGGAAGGGGAGGGATTCGAACCCCCGGGCCGTTGCCGGCCTCCGGTTTTCAAGGGCGGCTGTCGCACCCTGACGCGGCCGACTCCCCTATGACAGCAGGCGCCAGAAGAGGCCCGGAAACGCCCGAAACGGCACCTGCTGGGGTAAGGTTGGGGAAAACCTACAGCAGCGCCGCCTCGGCCGCGCGCCGCAGCACGAGCCCGGGGAGCCTCTTTCCGCCGCCGTTCACCCAGCGCGATAGTTCGTACTTCGCTGCCTGCCAGTCCTCGGCGTTCACCCGGCGGCGCAGCGTCGAGGCCTTCAGCGCGCCCAGCCCGAGGTTGTAGGCGAAGTCCGCGATGGCGCACAGGCGATCCCCGCCAAGCCGCGGGCAGGACACCAGCGTGCCCGCGGCGAACCGCTGGGCGTCGATCTCCAGGCGCTGGTCGGCGTAGGCCTGCGTCCACGGCTGGCCGGGCACGACTCCCCAGCCCGTAGATCCCCAGCCGCACGTCCACACGCCGGCCGGGCAGATGTAGGGCATCAGGCGACAGCCCTCGAAGCGCCGGATCAGCGCGTAGAGGGCAGCGAGGTCGGTCACGGCATCCCCGGCCAGTGCAGGTTGCGCTTGCTCATGTTCTCGCGGGCCGGAATGACGCGCAGATTCGACTCACAGTGCAATCCGCACACCAACGAGCTTTGCAAGGGAACGATGTGGTCCACCTCGTGGGCAATCCCTGTTTCGGCGGACAGCTTCGCGGCATCGGCGTAGAACGCTTCGATCGCTTCCCTGCTGGCCCAGCCTGGAATTGCCCGCCTTATCAAGGCCCGGCGCCGCGCCGCGCGTTCAGCATCCTTCACCGCGTTCCGTGACCGCCACGCGATGTCGGAGCGCCGCGATATTTCGGCGGCGCGCTCCGGGTTCAGCGCTGCCCATCGCCGCCCGGCTGCTAGCTTGCGTGCCGCATTGGCCCGATACCACGCATCGGAGCGTACCTTCGTACAGGCTTTGCAGATCGAGTGCTTGCAGAATCTGTGCCGCTTGGAGACAGGGAAATCATCCAGCGACTTCTCCGCCTCACACTTTGAGCAGGACTTTTTCACTTTCCTCGCTTAGCGAGAGTTCGATCAGCAATATAGAAACCGAGTATGCCAGCAACAAGTTCTCGGTCCCAGTCGTTGACCTCGAAGCCACGAACGCCGAGCGAAATGACCCAGAGGAACAGTGCGATTGTTGCCATTGCCGGGCGAATGCTCCCGTTCCACCCGTCAATCCAGCGCACACCCGTGGGCCGCTGCGCGTTCTTCATCGCCTCCACGAAGGCCTGCGCGTCGAGCTGGCTCACCGCGGCATCGGCCACGACCTTCACCTCGGCCACCTTCAGGTCGGCCTGCAGGCGCACGCGCTCCATGTCCCGAGCGTGGCGCGAGGCCTCGAGCTCGCCCTCCATGCGCAGGCGGTCCAGCTCGTAGGAGTGCTCCTGCCGCTTGTTCAGCCACGCGGCGACCTCGCCCCAGATCATCCGGAAGGCCGAACCACCGAGGAACGAGAAAAGCGCGGAAAGGATCATCACGGTCTCCTAGATCGCCGCCCGGCAAAGCTCCACGAACTGCCGGATCTGCACGTAGTCGCCGGCCGAGTTCGACCCGACGTGCTGCACCTGCTCGCCCTGCACCTGGCACCGGGGAGGATGGGCGCAGCCGAGACCGCCGAGGATGGCCACCAGCAGAATCGCCACGATGGCCCAGCCGTACCACCCAGCACGCACCGGACTCATGCTTCCATCCGAATAGCCATCAGCCTGTTCTCGCGTCGAAGTACCACTTCAGGGCGGCAGCTTGGAGCGCCATGTAGGGGGCGGTGACAGCGCCGATGATGGCCGCGATCTCGATCCCCGGTTTGTCTGGATGCGCCGTCGTGAACGCCATCGCCCACTCCACCACGCGGATGGTTCCGTACAGAATGGCGATCGACACGGCGTGCTTGTCGATGTCGCGTTTGTCCACGAAATCCCAGAACTGACCAGCGCGCAGAGCCAGCCAGCACAGCACCCCCTTGTCGGAAGCGCGCCTTACTTGTGCGGGGGCGTCCATCCCTTGCTCATCATGGCAAGGTAGACCAGCACGCCGAATGCGACGTACCCGAGCGTCTTCAGCGACAGCCAGCCGAACTCCTTGATGCGCTCGCTCATCCACTCCTGGATGGCCTCGCGCACGACCTTTCGCAAGGCTTCGTCAGTCGGTGGCTGCTCTGCAAGTACCTGTCTCACCGCGTCCCTCACTATCGCGCGCTGGTTCTCGCGCTGTTCAATTTCCCATTGATCCATTCGGCCCCCGGTACTTTTCACGATCTCGGTAGAGCCGCCATTCATGTACGCTTGCCGCCGTACCTGCTCAGGTATGGAGGGCTTGTGCGCTTTGACGGGCAACGGGGTGGCTCAGACCCCGGCGCCCTCCTTTGATCACAGCTTCTTCCAGTGCATGTAGCAGACCACCGTGCTGCTGCCGAGGTTGGAGTAGCTGGAAATCGAATACATGATGTGGTCCCCGACCGTAAGCTTCACCGGAGAGGGAAGCGTCTGTCGCACCGAGCGCGAATAAACGCCGGAGTTGACCGATGTCTCCGAGAAGTCCAGCGCCATCACCTGCGACCGCGAAAGCGACAGATTGAATGCATGTCGGATGAACGCGATGATCCGGATGCCACTGTTTGACCCGCCTCCGGTAAGGTGTTCGCAAGACCACCCGGTAATCTCGACATCGCAGTTGATCGGGTCATCGTGGCCGTTGACTACCTGCACCATCCCCGAGCCTTGCGAGAGACTTGGGGCGTTGTAGCCGGAACCAGGGGTGACGTACTGCGTGAACGTACCGCCCTGCGTCGAGTTGGTCAGTTGCGGGTTCCAGAGCAGATCTCCCGTGTTGCTGGTGGTCAGCGCACGGGTAGACCCACCGCCACCCGTAGGCGTGTCCTGACAGAGAGTTCCGCCATGCGCGAACGTCGGGGCAAGGATCAGGAGGATGACGTACATGAGGAATCGCATGGTCTACCTCAAGTAGGCGATGTTGAAGGTGGTGGAGTCGAACGTATCGGTACCGTTGTCAGTCGTAATTCGTACGCGATCCAGCACGGCGGAAAGAGATTTGGCGCCACCGCACACGATTAGCCTCGGCGAACCCGTGTCCATCAAGCCGCCACTGATAGCCCACATGAAGTTAGAGGTATCAAGCAGCGTCAGAGTCACCGATCCGCGCAGAACG
>CAZOQY010000325.1:0-3569 GCA_964581835.1 uncultured Streptomycetaceae bacterium
ATGGCTTCGAGCCGTCGCTCGATTTCCTGCAGGCGCCGGGGATCGAGATCGAGGCGTTCGCCGTAACGGCGCAACTCGTGCGCGCCTTCCTGCAACTGGATTCTCGCGGACTCGAGGAGATCGGCGATCTCCTTCAACCGGGGATCGTGCTCGACCTGCCCGCCGAGTTTCGCCATCACCGAGGTGAGCCGCGCCAGGCTCGAGTCCTCCCCCTCGGACAGCGCCTCGACGCCCAGCTGGGCGGCCTCGATCAGGCTGGCCGCGTGCGCGAGCCGCGAGTGCTCGGCCGTCAGCTCGGGCCATTCCTCCGCGCGAAACTTGAGCGCCGCCAGTTCCTGCGCCTGCCACTCGAGCTGCTCGCGCTCGGCGGCGAAGGCGGCGGCGTTGGTCTCGAATGCGATGCGGCTGTCGCGCCGCTGCTGCCACGCGCGGTGCAGACCGGCGACCTTGCGCGCGGCGTCTTCCAGGCCGCCGTAGGCATCCATCAGCTCGCGCTGCGCCGCCGGCCGCAGCAGGGACTGGTGCTGGTGCTGGCCGTGTATGTCCACCAGGTATTCACCGGCCTCGCGCAACTGGGCGGCCGTGGCCGCGCGACCGTTGATGAAACCGCGCGAGCGGCCCGAAGACTCGATCACGCGACGCATCAGCAGCGCGCCGTCGTCGCCGGCGAGATCGTTCTCCTCGAGCCAGCGGGCCAGCGCGCCGCGGCCGGCCTCGAACTCCGCGCTCACTTCGGCGCGCTCGGCGCCCGCGCGCACCACGATCGCCTCGGTCCGCTCGCCCAACACGGCGGCGAGCGCGTCGATGAGGATGGATTTTCCCGCGCCGGTCTCGCCGGTCAGCACCGTGAAGCCCGGCGCGAACTCGAGCTCGAGGCGTTCGACGATGACGAAGTCGCGAATGCTCAGGCTGCGCAGCATGAGCGCCCCGAAATTCGTGAACGAGCGAACGGGTGAACGGGTGAACGGGTGGTCATCAACGTTTCTTGCGCAACGATGCGATAAGACCGCTCAACAGCCTGAATACCCGCTCCGACCTCTCGTCGACTTCCCTCCGATCAGGCAGGTAGCCGAGACGTGCCGCGATTTCCAGGTGGGTATCCAGCTCGGAAAGCGACCCGCTCGCGAAACTGAGGAAATGCAGCAGCTCGTTGGTGCCGGTTCGCGCCGAGCCTTCCGCAATGTTGGCGGGAACGCTCGCCGCCGCCCGCCGCAACTGAGAAGCCAGTCCATAAGTCTCGGATTTCGGGAACGAGTCCGTGAGACGGTAAATCAGTATCGACAGCTCGATCGCCTCCTGCCAAACCAGCAGTTCCCGGTGCTTGCGCTTGATGAGAGCCACTCGTTCACCCGTTCACTCGTTCACACGTTCACGGGGTTAATCACGATTCCAGTTGAGCTTCTCGCGCAGCATGCCGTAGTAGCTGTGCCCCTCGGGATGCAGCAGGCTGATCGTGCTCGGGTAGCGGCGCACCACGATGCGGTCGCCCTCGCGCAGGTCGCAGCGCGAATGGCTGTCGAAATGCGCCCGCGGCTCCGGGTTGTCGCGCACGATAATTTCGACGATGCAGGCGCTGCTGATCACGATCGGCCGGTTGGAAAGCGTGTGCGGCGAAACCGGCACCAGCGCCATCACCGACAGCGAGGGATGCACGATCGGGCCGCCCGAGGACAGCGCGTAGGCGGTCGAGCCGGTCGGCGTGGCGACGATCAGGCCGTCGGCGCGCTGGGTGTAGATGTACTGGCCGTCGATGCGCACTTCCATCTCCAGCATGTTGCCCTTCGCGCCCTTGCTCACTACCACGTCGTTAAAGGCGAGCGACTCGAACGTCTTTTTGGCGCCGCTGTAGACCTGCCCCTCGAGCAGCATGCGCTCTTCGGCCACGAATTTGCCGTCGAGGATCGCGCCGATGGTGGCGATCATGTTTTCCACCGAGATATCGGTCAGGAATCCCAGGCGCCCCTGGTTGATGCCGATCAGCGCCACGTCATAGGGTGCAAGCGTGCGCGCGATGTTGAGCATGGTGCCGTCGCCGCCGATGACGATGGCGAGGTCGGCCTGCTGCCCCAGTTCCTCCAGCGCGAGCACCGGGTACCTGGACTGTTTGACCTGGGACGCCGTCAGCTTGTCGACCAGGACTTTCACCTGCCGGCTTTCCAGGAAACGGCCGAGCTCGAGCAGCGGTCCGGCGATTTCCGGGCTCTTGTACTTGCCGATCAGCGCGATGGTCTTGAATGACGACTTCATGGCCGCATTAAAGCACATCGGGCGTGAACGGGTGAACAAGTGAACGGGTGAACGAGTAAACCCTCCCCCGGCCTCTTCTCCCGGCAGGCTGGAGAGGAGTATTTTTCCCCGTTCACTCGCTCACCCGTTCACTCGTTCACGCCTTATCGTTAGAATAGGCCATGCCCGCCGACACCCCCAGCCTGAACGACCGCGCCCAGCTCCTGCTGAAAACGCTGGTCGAGCGCTACATCTCGGACGGGCAGCCGGTCGGCTCGCGCGCCCTTTCGAAATACGCCGGACTCGACCTGTCGCCCGCCAGCATCCGCAACGTGATGGCCGACCTCGAGGAGATGGGCTTCATCGCGAGCCCCCACACCTCCGCGGGACGGATACCGACGGCGCGCGGCTACCGCTTCTTCGTCGATACCCTGCTCACGGTCAAGCCGCTCGCCACGGTCGAGATCAGCCAGCTCGAGGGGCAGCTGCACGCGGACAACACGCAGAAGCTCGTCACCTCCGCCTCCCAGCTCCTGTCCGACCTCACGCACTTCGCGGGCGTGGTCATGACGCCGCGCCGCAACGCGGGCTTCCGGCACATCGAGTTCCTCAAGCTCGCGGAAACGCGCATCCTGCTGATCCTGGTGACGTCCGAAGGCGACGTGCAGAACCGCATTCTCAGCACGGACAAGCCGTACACGCCGTCCGAGCTGACCGAAGCGGCGAACATCCTCAACCAGCATTACGCCGGGCTCACTTTCGAAGAGATCCGCCAGCGCGTGCGCGAGGAACTGAAGCAGCTGACCGATAACATGACGCGGCTCATGTCCGCCGCGCTGGATGCCGGCAGCCAGGCGGCGAGCGAATCCGCCGAAGACGTGGTGATCTCGGGCGAGAGCAACCTGCTCGATTCGCAGGACCTCTCCTCCAACATGGCGAACCTGAGGAAGCTCTTCGAGCTGTTCGACCGCAAGACCGGCCTGATGCAGCTGCTCGACAACTCGAGTCGCGCGCAGGGCGTGCAGATATTCATCGGCGGCGAGTCCGGCGTGCAGCCGCTCGACGAGTGCAGCGTCATCACCGCCCCCTACACGGTGGACGGCCAGGTCGTCGGCACCGTCGGCGTCATCGGCCCCACCCGCATGGCCTACGAGCGCGTCATCCCGATCGTGGACATCACGGCCAAGCTGATGAGCAGCCTGCTCACCCAGCGCTAGTCGCTGAGTGAACGGGCGAACGAGTGAACGAGTGAGGCCCCTCACCCGAACCCTCTCCCCCAGTGCCCGGGGGAGAGGGCGTTTATCACCCGTTCACTCGTTCACCCGTTCACTCGTTCACCCGTG
>CAZOQY010000326.1:0-3563 GCA_964581835.1 uncultured Streptomycetaceae bacterium
CAGAACTTCCCGGTTTCCTTCTCTTTCGAGAGGTGCGCCTCGACCGCCTTCAGGGCCTCCATCAGCCAGTGCTGGCACCACTTCGTGCGGGTGGGCTCGTCGATGTTGAGCTCTTTTTCGAGGTAGTTGCGGATGCGCGGGACCAGCAGGGGATGGCCGTCGCAGACGACGATCTGCGCCAGCCCGCGCACGCGGGCGCGGCCCTTCGGGTCCTTCGGCAGCAGCGGCGGCTGCGGGTGCGTCTCGTCGAGGTACTCGATGATCGCCATCGATTCGAACAGGGACGAACCGTCGTCGAGGATCAGCGTGGGCACGACCGCCTGCGCGTTGACGGCGCGGTATTCGGGCTTCAGCTGCTCGCCCTGCATCAGATTGACGGAAATTTCCTCCGCCTTGACGCCCTTCAACGCCAGCGCGATGCGCACGCGGCAGGCGGCGAGCGAGCGCCAGAATCCGTAGTACTTCATGGTCTCCTCCTTGTGGGTCTAACGCCCGGGAATGACGGGCATCAGTATATATGACGGGTGCTTCGGCCCCATGTGGAGGGTGACCCGGCCGCCGAAGACGTCCGCGGGGCGGTCGCGGGGGTCGTCGTGGAGAAACGGGCCGCAGCCCAGCAGCTCGTTCTTGAAGTTGGAGAGCCGCGCGCCGGTGCTCTTCTGCCACTCGTAGTCGCGCCCGCGCACGGTGAGTGCGACGCGATGGCCGGCCGGCACCACGATCGAGGTCGGCCAGATCTCGACGTCGAGCTGCACGATCTCGCCGGGCGCGAGCGGCTGCCTGCGCCGATGGGTGTGATAAGGCCGGTACTCGGTCGAGAGGCGCGGATCCAGCTCGCGGTGCGAGGCGCGCAGCCAGCCCTGCGCGACGGGCGTATGCGGGTCGATCGCGCCCATGAACACGACTTCGCGCAGGTCCGGGGTGAACACGCGGAACACCAGGAACAGGTCGGCATCGGCGGTGGAGGACGAGACGAACAGCCGCGCGGCCAGTGGGCCGGTGATCTCGGTGTCCTTTTCCACAGGTGGGGCAACGAATGTGACGCCGTCGCCCAATGCGTCGTAGGTGACCGCGGAGTTGGATCGTGGAAGCTCGTTCGCGAGACTGCAGGCGACGGCGTCGAGGTGCAACCGGGTCCACCGGGTCCTGGCGATCGGCCATTCGTTCTCGTGGCGCTCGACGAATCGGTCGACGTGGCGCACCTGGAGCTGCACCCGGGGCTGGCGTTCCCAGCCGTTCCGTTCGCCCTTCAAAAAGTAATCGAAGAAGCGCTTTTGCAGTCGCCGCCCGTAATCCGTGTAGAAGTGCGTCCAGTGCTCGATGCCGTGCGCTTCCAGCCACTTGTCGTTCGTCGCGGCGCGCGCGAAACCCTCGAAGTTGCCGCGCGGGTGCAATCCCTGGCCGCCCCAGTTCGCCGCGGAGATAAGGGGCACCGTTATTTTTTCCCAGGCCGGCGAGCGGGCGCGGTGATAGTCGTCGTCGAGCGGGTGCGCGAGGACGGTCGCGCCGAAATCGCAGCGGTTCTTCGCCAGTTCCGCTTCGGACAGCGTCTCGTCGCCGCAGACCGGCTCGCCGGTGACGCGCGAGCGCGGGCCGCGGCTGCCCAGTCCGTATTGAACCGTCTTCACCTGCATGTCGTACCAGTTGGCCCAGAACGTGGAGAGGATGCCGCCGTGATGGGTCATGTCGCGGTACCAGTCGGCGGCGCCTTCCCACACGCACATCGCGGCGAGGTGCGGCGGCTGCAGCGTCGCCACGTGCCACTGGTTGATGCCGTAGTAGGAAATACCGTTCAGCCCCACCTTGCCGTTCGACCACGGTTGCACGCCCGCCCATTCGATGCAGTCGTGGAAATCCTTCGTCTCGCGCGGCGAGAACGGGTCGATGAAGCCGGGCGAGCGGCCGGCGCCGCGCGAGTCCACGCGAACACAGGCATAACCCGCCGGCACCCATTTTTCCGGGTCCACCACTTCCCAGCTCTGGTAGAGATTGCTCGATCCGGCGGCGACGTCTGGGTGCTCGGCGACCATGCGCTGCCACGCGCTGGGATAGCCGTCCTGGAAGGCGAGCCCCTTGGCGTAGGGGCCGTAGGTGAGCAGGACCGGGTGCCGTTCGTTCCCGACGGGACGGAATACGTCGGCGCGCAGCACGAGCCCGTCGTCCATCGCGATCGGCACGTCCCAGTCGATCTGCATGCCGTCGCGGATTTCGTTGCGTTGTGCCGGGCTCATGGGTTGCGGGAGTTTGACGAGCCGCCGTCGCCCGTGTCAACCTGCGAGCCCGAAAAGGAGGGCGCATGAAGATCGGAATCGCCGGCACCGGCCGGATGGGCGCGGCCATCGCCCAGCGGTTGATGGGACTGGGACACGAACTCACGGTATGGAACCGCACGCCGGAGAAGACAAAGTCCCTGGCCGATGCGGGCGCGAAGGTCGCGGCAACGCCCGCGGCGCTGGCGGAGGGCGTCGAGGCCGTCATCACCATACTGACCGACGACAGGGCGATCGACGCGCTCTACAACGGGCCGCAAGGCCTGCTGTCCGGCAATGCGCGCGGCAAGCTGTTCGTCGAGATGAGCACGGTGCGCCCGGAAGTCGAGACGACGCTGGAGGAGAAAGTCAGGCAGAAGGGCGCCGCGCTGGTCGAATGCCCGGTCGGCGGCACCACCGGCCCGGCGCGCGAAGGCAAGCTGTTCGGTTTTGCCGGCGGGGCCGACGCCGACGTGGCGCGGGCGCGCCCGCTGCTCGAGCAGATGTGCCGGCGCGTCGAGCATTGCGGGCCGGTGGGCGCCGGCACGCGCATGAAGCTCGCGATCAACCTGCCGCTGTACGTCTACTGGCAGGCGCTGGGAGAGGCGTTGCTTTTGTGCCGCTCGCTTGAGCTATACGCCCTCTCCTTAATCGACACCCTGGCTGTCAGGTCGGGGGCGTCGAATGCGATCAAGACGCGCGGCGCGTCCGTCGCCGCGTACCTGGCGGGCCGGGACCCCGGCCCGCCGGCGATGACGGTGGACCTGGTGTGCAAGGACCTGCGCACGATGATCGCGGAAGCGCGGGCGCTGGGCGGCGCGCTGCCGGCGGCGGAAACCGCGTTGAAGTGCTTCGAGGAGGCCGCGAAAAGCGGGCTCGGCGCCGCCGACCAGTCGGCGCTGCCGGCGCGGTGGGCGAAGCGGTAGTCGTCGCGGGTTCCCGGTTTATCGATTGCGACCGTTGCCGGCGAGCGCGGCCTGCCATCGCTCGAGCAGGCTGCGCCGGCGTGGGCCGTCGAGCAGGTCTTCCAGGCCGCGGTCGATCGCAATCGGCGCGATGGATCCGACCTGCGCGCCGTGGATGGGGTAGAGCCCGGCTTCGCCGAGGCGCCGCTGGCCGTCCGCGGACAACAGGTAATCGACGAACAGCCGGGCGGCGTCCGGGTGCGGCGCGCGGCGCGGGATGAAGGCCACGCGCGATACGGCGAGCGGCGCGGCGCTGCTGGCGGCGATGGCGAGCGACGATGCGTGGTCGCGCGCGGCGCGCACCGCGTACGAGCCCAGCACGTGCCAGGCGAGTGCGGCGCGGCCGCTG
>CAZOQY010000327.1:0-3547 GCA_964581835.1 uncultured Streptomycetaceae bacterium
CGGACTATGAGGAGGCGCTGGACAGCGAAATCGCGGACGTGAAGCAATGCGCCCCGAGCGGCGGCGCCGATCACATCCTCGCGGCGCTGCTGTTGAAGCGCTTCACCGACGAGCGCCCGTGGCTGCACGTGGACCTGTCGTCCGCGAAGTGCAAGGGCGGTCTCGGCGCGGTTTCGAGCGACGTCAACGGTTTCGGCGTCGCGTGGGGCGTCGAATTCCTTAAATCGACGCTGGGACTTTCGCGTTAAGCGGTTAGTACTTTCAAAAACCGTGGGCGCTAACCGCGCCCACGGTTTTTGTCCCAGACGTAGCGCGCGATCCGCTGCCAGCGGCTCTGCGGTTGCGAGAGCTTGTTGTGTTGCTTGCCCGCCTGGTCTCGCGCGTGGCTTTTCTTCACGAGCTCGTGCAGCTCGCGCATGTTCAGGCCGCCGGGGCCTTTCAGCTTCTCGGGATCGGGTTTGTCCGCCACCGGCATATGTTAAACTTCTCATTGAATTTAATCGAGTTTTGACCATTTTCGACCATGACAGGCCGTCATTTCGGGTAACGGGCGATGTCCGGCAACACTATAGGTAGGCTTTTCTGCGTGACCTCCTTCGGGGAGAGCCACGGGCCCGCCATCGGCTGCGTGGTGGACGGCTGCCCCCCGGGACTAGAACTCTCCGAGGCCGACATCCAGCCCGAACTCGACCGCCGCAAGCCGGGCACGTCGCGCCACGTGACGCAGCGGCGCGAGGAAGATACCGTCGAGATCCTCTCCGGCGTGTTCGAAGGGAAGACGACCGGCACGCCGATCGCGCTGTTGATCCGCAACACCGACGCGAAGAGCAAGGACTACTCGAAGATCAAGGACATGTTCCGGCCGGGGCATGCGGATTACACCTACCTGCAGAAGTACGGCATCCGCGACTACCGCGGCGGCGGGCGGCAGTCCGCGCGCGAGACCGCGGTGCGGGTGGCGGCGGGCGCGATCGCGAGGAAATGGCTGCGCCAGCAGTACGACATCGTCGTGCAGGGGCACATGGTGCAGCTCGGCCCGGTGAAGATTCCGTTCCGGTCGTGGGACGACGTCTACGAGAACCCCTTCTTCGTCGCCAACGCGGAGTTCGTGCCGCAGCTCGAGGAATTCATGGACCGTCTGCGCAAGTCCGGCGACTCCTGCGGCGCGCTGATCGCGGCCGTGGCGCACAACGTGCCGGTAGGCTGGGGCGAGCCGGTGTACGACAAGCTAGACGCCGACCTCGCCTACAACATGATGAGCATCAACGCGGTGAAAGGCGTCGAGATCGGCGCGGGCTTCCGCGCGGTGGAGCAGGCGGGCACCGAGCATTCCGACGAGATGACGCCGGAAGGTTTCCTGTCGAACAACGCCGGGGGCATCCTCGGCGGCATCTCGACCGGGCAGAACATCGTGGTGCGGGTGGCGATCAAGCCCACTTCCAGCATCCGCCTGCCGCGCCGCACGATCGACACCGCCGGCAACCCGACCTTCATCGAGACGCACGGACGCCACGATCCCTGTGTCGGCATCCGCGCGACGCCGATCTGCGAGGCGATGATGGCGCTGACGCTGATGGACCACGCGTTGCGCCACCGCGCGCAGAACGCGGACGTCGCCTGCGACACGCCGCGCATACCCGCGCAGGCGCCGGAGGACGTCATCGCGAAGCTGCGCGCGGCCGCTTCGATCGAAGACCCCGATCCCGACGAAGCCTAGCGCGCCGCGCATGGCTGCGCTTCCTTACCGGCAGCTTGCCGGCTTCTATTTCTTCTACTTTGCCTATATCGGCGCGTTCGCGCCGTTCTTCAGCGTCTACCTGGCCGGCACTGGCCTGTCTCCCGTCGAGATCGGCGTGGTGATGGCGCTGCCGCAGTTGACGCGCATCGTCGCGCCGCACCTGTGGGGATGGGTCGCCGATGCCGGCGGGCGTCAGGTGCGCCTGGTGCGCGCGACCGTGCTGGCGGGCATGCTGTGCTGGCTCGGCCTGTTCGCGTCCGCGTCGTTCCTGTGGATCTGCGTGGTGATCTTGGCGACGGGATTTTTCCTGAGCGCGGCGCTGCCGCTGGTGGAAGCGACGACGCTGACCCACCTCGGCGAGCACACCGGCCGCTACGGCGCGATCCGGCTGTGGGGATCGATCGGCTTCATCGTCGCGGTGATCGGCGTGGGCTACGCGCTCGATCTTTTTGGCGCGAGCGCGCTGCTCTGGATCGTGACCGCGTCGCTCGTCGGGGCCATTGCGTTCACCTGGCTGATCCCCGACGCGCCGCGCGCGCCGCACGCAGCCGACCAGGAGCCGATCGCGCACGTGCTCAAGCGCCCGGAGGTGATCGCGCTGATCGTCGCCTGCGCGCTGATGGCGGTGGCGCACAGCCCGTACTACACGTTCTATTCCATCCACCTCGTCGATCACGGCTACAGCAAGGGGCTGACCGGGTGGCTGTGGGCCCTCGGCGTGATCTGCGAGATCGCGATCTTCTGGCGGCTGTCGCGCCTCTACGCCGCCTATACGTTGCGTAACATCCTCATCGCCAGTTTCGCGCTGGCGGCAGCGCGCTTCCTGCTGATCGGCTGGGGCGCCGACAGCATTGCACTGTTGCTGATTGCACAAGTGCTGCACGCGGCGAGCTTCGGATCCTTTCATGCGGCGGCAATCGGCGCCGTGCACCAGCTCTTCCGCGGGCGCCACCAGGCGCGCGGCCAGGCGATTTACGGCAGCCTCACGTTCGGTATCGGCGGCGCCGCGGGCAGCCTCGCAAGCGGCTACGCATGGGAACCGCTGGGCGCAGGGCTCACTTTTACGGCCGCGTCGGCCTGCGCGGCTGCGGGCATGCTGCTCATCATGTGGAAACTAAAGCTGCCGGCGCGCGACTAATATTGTTCCGGCTTCGCCGGCTATGGGATAATCCAAGGTTTCCATAAGGTTACGTAACATGACGGCGCGTACTCTTTACGACAAGTTGTGGGACAGCCACGTCGCGCATCAGCAAAAGGACGGCACGGTGCTGCTGTACATCGACCGTCACCTGGTGCACGAAGTGACCAGCCCGCAGGCGTACGAGGGCTTGAAGCTCGCCGGCCGCAAGCCGTGGCGCGTGGACTCGGTCGTCGCGACCGCGGATCACAACACGCCGACGCGCAACTGGGAAAAAGGACTGGACGGCATCACGGACCAGGTGTCGCGCCTGCAGGTCGAGACGCTCGACAAGAACATGAAGGAATACGGCGCAAAGGTCTACTTTCCGTTCCTCGACCGCAAGCAGGGCATCGTGCACGTGATCGGGCCGGAGCAGGGCGCCACGCTGCCGGGCATGACGCTCGTCTGCGGCGACTCGCATACCAGCACGCACGGCGCGCTGGGCTGCCTCGCCTTCGGCATCGGCACGAGCGAGGTCGAGCACGTGCTCGCGACGCAGTGCCTCGTGGCGAAGAAAACGAAGAGCATGCACGTCGTCGTGGACGGCAGGCTCGGCCGCGGCGTCACCGCCAAGGACGTGATCCTCGCCGTCATCGGCAAGATCGGCAGCGGCGGCGGCACCGGCTACA
>CAZOQY010000328.1:0-3540 GCA_964581835.1 uncultured Streptomycetaceae bacterium
TTAACAGGATTAAAACTCAAAAAGCCAGGAACGGTTTTGATTGAATCCTGTTAATCTTGTTAATCCTGTCTATTAATGGGGTTGACGGGTTTTGCCCGCTCAGCGGAGCGTAACGAGCTCTTCCGCGCTGGTCGGATGGATCGCCACCGTGTCGTCGAAGTCGCGCTTGGTCGCGCCCATGCGCACCGCCACCGCGAAGCCCTGCAGCATCTCGTCCGAACCGGGTCCGGACACATGGACGCCGACGATCTTCTCTTCCGGGCCGACGGTCACCAGCTTCATCGTGGCCTTCGCCTTGCGCTTCGTGAACGCGTGGAACAGCGGCGTGAACTCGGTGCGGTAGACCTTCACCGCGTCGCCGTGGCGCTCGCGCGCCTGCGCCTCGGTAAGGCCCACGGTGCCGACCGGCGGATGACTGAAGATCACCGTCGGGATGTTCTCGTAGACGAGCTTGCGGTCGGGCTTGCCGCCGAACAGCCGGTCGGCCAGCCGGCGCCCCGCCGCGATCGCCACCGGCGTCAGCGCCTCGCGCCCGGTGACGTCGCCCACCGCGTAGATGCCGGCAACGTTCGTGTTCTGCCACTCGTCGGTCGCGACGTATCCCGCGCGATCGGTTGCGACACCCGCGGCCGCCAGGTTCAGGTCGCCGGTGACCGGCTCGCGCCCCATCGCCCAGATCACGCAATCGAGCCCCGCGAGATCCGGGCCGACGGCACAGCGCAGCGTAATGCCCTCGTTATCCCGCACGGCCTCGCGCACCCCGTTGTTCATGCGCAGCTCGATGCCGTCGGCGCGCATCTCCCGCATCACCGCTTCGCGCAGCATCTCGTCGAAGCTCATCAGCACGGCCTCGCGCCGCGCGAGCAGCGTGACTTCGCTGCCGAGCGCGCGGAACACGCCCGCCAGTTCCACCGCGACGTAGCCGGCGCCGACGATGGCGACGCGTTTCGGCTGGCGGGCAAGCTCGAAGAAACCGTCGGAATCGATGCCGAGCTCCGCGCCTTTCCACTTCGGCACGACCGGCCGGCCGCCGGTGGCGATCGCCACGTGCGGCGCTTCCAGCCGCGTTGCGCCGACCGAGACCGCGCCCGGCCCCTCGAAGCGCGCGCGCCCGCGGACCCACTCGACGCCGTTCTTCTCCAGCCCGGCCTGGTAGCGTCCGTTCAACCAGGCGATGTAGTCGTCGCGGCTCTTCTTCAGCGCCGCCCAGTCGAAACTCTCGACCCGCGCCGTGAAACCGTAGTCGCCCGCTTCGTGAAAAACATGCGCGATAGACGCCGCGTTCCACATGATCTTCTTCGGCACGCAGCCGACGTTGACGCAGGTGCCGCCGAGCCGGCCGGACTCCACCAGCGCCACTTTCGCGCCGTAGGACGCCGCGCGGTTGGCCATGGCGATGCCGCCGCTGCCGCCGCCGACGACGACCAGATCATATTGCCTGCTCATCGCATATCTCCCGTTGACCCTCGGTATAATAACGTCCTTTCAAGATGCTCCTGCCTCTCCAGCTGCCCGCTGCGGCAAACCGCGTCCGCACGGCGCCCCTGCACGGCTCCTCCGACGCGCTCCTGATCGCGCAACTCGCCCGCGCGAGGCGCCCGCTCGCCGTCATCACGGCGGCGGCGGCCGACGCGCAGCGCCTGCTCGAGGAAATCCCGTACTTCGACCGGGACCTCAAGGTCCACCTCCTGCCCGACTGGGAGACGCTGCCCTACGACCAGCTCTCCCCCCACCAGGACCTGGTGTCCGAGCGCCTGGCGACGCTGCACCAGCTGATGCACCGCGCGTTCGACGTCGCGATCGTGCCGGTCACTACCGCGCTGCTGCGCCTTGCGCCGGTGGAATACCTCGCCGCCCGCTCGTTTTTCTTCAAGCAGGGAGAAAAGCTGCCCCCCGCCGAGCTGCGCAGCCAGCTCGTCGCCGCTGGCTACACGCACGTGACCCAGGTGATGGCGCCCGGCGAGTACTGCGTGCGCGGCGGACTGATCGACCTGTTCCCGACCGGCAGCGCGCTGCCCTACCGCATCGAGCTCGACGACGACGTGGTGGAAAGCATCCGCAGCTTCGACGCGGACAGCCAGCGCTCGATCTACAAGGTCAACGAGGTGCGCCTGCTGCCCGCGCGCGAATTCCCGCTCGACGAGGAAGGCCAGACGCGCTTCCGCCGCAACTTCCGCGAGAAGTTCGAAGGCGACCCCTCGCGCAGCCGCGTCTACAAGGACATCTCCAGGGGCGTGCCCAGCGCCGGCATCGAGTACTACCTGCCGCTGTTCTTCGACAAGACCGCGCTCATCACCGATTACCTGCCGCCGGAGACGCTGCTGTGCGTGCAATCGGGGCTGCAGGAAGCGATCGAGCAGTTCTGGACCGACACCCACGCGCGCTACGCCATGCTGCGCGGCGACCGCGCCCAGCCCGTCCTGCCGCCGCACGAGATCTACCAGACCGCCGACCAGTTCTTCGGTGCAATCAAGCCCCACGCCCGCGTCGAATTCGTGCAACCGGTGGATCGTGGGTCGTGGATGGTGGATGGCGTTCAACCCAACCACGAGCCACCAACCACCAGCCACGCGTCTACGACCACGGCGGCGCTGCCGCCGTTGGCCGTCGAACGTCGCGCCGACGATCCCCTGCATCTTCTGCGATCGTTCAGCGAGGCGTTCCCGGGCCGCGTGCTGGTGCTGGCCGAAAGCCCCGGCCGGCGCGAAACGATACTGGAATATTTCGCCGAGTACGCCCTGCCGGTGGCGCAGGCCGCGGACTTCGCGCAGTTCGCGCAGGCCGCAGACAGGCTGATGCTCGGCGTCGGGCCGCTGCACGGCGGCTTCGTCCTCGCCGACCCCCCGCTCGCGGTCGTCACGGAGAACGAGCTCTACGCCCACCAGGCGCGGCAGCGGCGCGGGCGCGAGGGCGCGCAGCGCTCGTCCCCGGAGGGAATGCTGCGCGATCTCTCCGAGGTCAAGATCGGCGACCCGGTGGTCCACGAGAGCCACGGCATCGGCCGCTACCTCGGCCTGCAGAACATGGACCTCGGCGAAGGAGAAACGGAATTTCTCGCGCTGGAATACGCGAACGGCGACAAACTCTACGTGCCGGTCTCGAGCCTGCACCTCATCTCCCGCTACAGCGGCGCGCCCGCCGATGCCGCGCCGCTGCACCAGCTGGGCAGCGGCCAGTGGGACAAGGCGAAGAAGAAGGCGGCGAAGCAGGTGCGCGACTCGGCCGCGGAACTCCTCGCGCTCTACGCCCAGCGCGCGGCGCGCGAGGGCTACGCGTTCAAGCTGAAGTCCCACGACTACGAGGCATTCGCCGACGGATTCCCGTTCGAGGAAACGCCGGACCAGGCGGCGGCGATCAAGGCCACGCTCGACGACCTGGTATCGGGCAAGCCGATGGATCGCCTCGTCTGCGGCGACGTCGGCTTCGGAAAAACGGAGGTGGCGCTGCGCGCCGCGTTCGTCGCCGTCGCGGACGGCAAGCAGGTCTCGGTGCTGGTGCCGACCACGCTGCTCGCCGAGCAGCACTTCACCACCTTCTCCG
>CAZOQY010000329.1:0-3524 GCA_964581835.1 uncultured Streptomycetaceae bacterium
CGCGTCGAAGCCGCCTTTCAGGCAGATATGTACCGGCAGCTTCACGAGCGGTTGCGGCTCATCGAACGTGCCGCCGCCGCAGAACTTCCAGTCCTCGGCCGCGATCGGCGCCTCGCCGCTGACCTTGCCGTTGATCGTCTCGTGGTCGCGCGAGACCAGCGTCGCCTTCGCCGTGTCCAGGGTGGCCGGCATGTACGGCACCGGGTTGGTCTGCACGATCAGCGGCTGCGCGCCGGGTCCGCCGCGGTTGATGATCCGCGCGAACACCGGCCCGGTGACGGTCGAGCCGTTGGCATTCTTCACGACCGGCAACTGCAACCAGTGATTGGCCCCGGCGCGCATCGAGTCGCGCACCGTCGTGCCGAGGGACGCGCTCATGCCGGCGTTGTCGCCCTGCCAGGCGGTGGCGAGCCCGATGTCGCCGAACTCGCGCTCCTGCACGGAGATCAGCACCGGCCGCCCGCGGTTAGGCACCTCGTGCCACAACATGCCGCTCGCCTTGCCTGCATCGACCGGCCGGGTGATGACGAAGGTGGCGACGTAGCGCACCTTGCCGTCCGGGTCTTTCGCCAGCTGGATGTCCTGGATCAGGTTGTTCAGCGGATCAGCCGGGTCCAGCTCGCCCCACGCCCGCCCGGCGAGCTGCTCGTACTGCCCCGCCGCGCCGTAACTCGCGCACGTCCCACCCTTGCAGAACGCCGGCACGGTCTCGTCGATGACGATTTTCGTGACGCGCGCCTGCACAGTCGCGCAGGCTAGCAACGCGCCGGTGAGGAGACAGGACAGTTTTACCAACGAAGGTTCAAGAACTTTCATGTGCCGCCCCCTTTACTCGTTTCTCGTTATTGTATTAATGCGGCGGCGTGCACTGCGCTGCGCCGTTGACAGAATCTTATACCCTGCCCCCCCTTTAGGGGACAGACCACTAAGACAGATTTCCCGCCTTATCAATCAGCTAGCTTGCTTTCTTAGTGGTCTGTCCCCTAAAGAATTGCCAGCCTGTCAGCGGCAAGGACGGTCGCTGCGTTTAAATCCCAGGATCCTCGATACCGGGAATCAATAATGCCTCGTCGCGCACGCCTGAGAGTAGCCGGCCTGCCACTGCACATCATTCAGCGGGGCAATAACCGCACGCCCTGCTTCTATGCCAACAAGGATCGCGACCTCTACCTGCATCACCTGGCCCAACTCGCGCCGAAGTTCGAGTGCGCCATCCACGCATACGTGCTAATGACCAACCACGTGCATCTGCTGCTGACCTCGGAAAAGGATGACGGGGCCTCGCTCCTGATGAAGCACTTGGGCCAGCGCTACGTGCAGTATGTCAACCGGACCTACCGGCGCAGCGGCACGCTATGGGAAGGGCGCTTTCGATCGAGCATCGTGCAGCGGGACGGATACGCGCTCAAGTGCCAGAGCTACATCGAATTGAACCCCGTGCGCGCCGGCATGGTGCAACATCCTCGCGAATACCCCTGGTCAAGCTACCGGATCAATGCCGAGCATCAGCCCTCGACGCTCATCGTTCCCCACCAGGAATACGTCGGCCTGGGGACTACGCCCCAGCAGCGCGCGGCCGTCTATCGCCGTTCATTTATTCCCGAAATGGATCCCGCCGACCTGCGTGAAATCCGGCTGGCCGCCAACGGCGGATTCGCCTTGGGCAACGACCGTTTCAAGGCCGAGATTGCCGGGATACTGGGCCGGCGTGCCGAGCGGCTGCGCGAGCGCTCTTAGGGGACAGACCACTAAGACAGATTACCCGCCTTATCAAGCAGCTAGCTTGCTTCCTTAGTGGTCTGTCCCCTAAGTGCTAGTTCCGTGCCGTGCCGGCGGCTTTCAGCACCGCGCCGATGCGGGACATCTCCGACTTCATGGTCGCCAGGAATTCCTCGGGCGTGCCCGGCGACGGCTCGATGCCGGCCTTGAGGAAGATGGCCTGTGCTTCCTGCGAGCGCAGGTAACTGCCGACCTCCTTGTTGAGCAGCGCGATGGCCGCAGCGGGCGTGCCGGCCGGCGCGAAGAACGCGTGCAGCGCCTCCGACACGTAGCCGGGCAGGCCCGATTCCGAGACCGTCGGCAATCCCGGCGCGAGCTGGGAGCGCTGCGCGCTGCCCACCGCGAGCGCGCGCAGGCGCCCGCCCTGCGCGTGCGGGGCGACGCTGCCCGCCGAGCCGAACATCGCCTGCACCTCGCCGCTCATCACGGCGGTCAACGCGGGCGACGTGCCCTTGTACGGGACGTTAAGAATCTTTACGCCCGCCATGTGGTTGAAGAGCCGCGCGCCGATGTCGCCGGAACTGCCCGGCCCGCCGACGGCGACGGCGATTTCACCCGGCCGCGCCTTGGCCAGCGCGATGAACTGCTTCACCGTCTTGATCGGCATCGACGGGTGCACGACCAGCACGCTCGGCGCGCGGTCGAGCAGCGTGATGGTGGCGAAATCCTTGATCGGGTCGTAGGTGACCTTGTCGAGCAGCGGCCCGATCCAGTGCGCGCTGCCGGTGACGAGCAGCGTGTAGCCGTCCGCCGGCGACTTGGCGACGATGTCCGCGATCAGGATCGTGGCGCGATTGTCGACCACGAACTGCTGGCCGAGTGCGCCGGAGAGATGCCGCGCGATCAGCCGCGCCGGAAAATCGTTGCCGCCGCCCGCGGGCGAGGTCACGATACGGACGGTCCTGGCCGGATAGTTCTGCGCCTGCGCCGGCGTCGCGACCTGGGCCGCCAGCCCGGCCGCGAACAGGCAAACCCCGAATGCTGTTTTCATTTTTTCTCCTCGATGAATATTGATACCGAACGAACGGTGCCTAGCTTACCTCGAATGTGTGACAGGTGCGTCGCAGATAAAGCGTCTCAGGTGAAGCGTCGCAGATGAAACGTCGCAGATAAAGCGCAGTACCTGAGACGCCTTATCTGAGACGTAGTACCTGCGACGCAGTATCTGAGACGCTTGATCTGATACGAATCATGGCGGCCGCCCCGGGACTACAGTCCCCGGCGGCCTTCCATCTCCTCCGCCCCTTCGATCGCGCGAGAAAGCGCGGCGACGAGCGCCTTCGCCGAATCGAGCGTGAGCTCGACCGCGGCGCGCGCGCCGGGCCCGAGGTCGGGGTTCACGAAATCGATCGTGATCGCGTCCTCGAGCAGGGCGTGGTGCGGGTGGTCGTACGACACCACCGCGCTCGTGACCGGGATCCAGCCGCCCTCGCTGGTCCCCGCGCCCTCGCATTCGACGATCTCGACTACGGATGTGCACATGACAGGAACCTCTGTATTACGGCGTCTCAGGTACTGCGTCTCAGATACTACGTCTCAGGTGAATCGTCCCAGATACTGCGCTCTAAACCACACTTTACCTGCGACGCCCTACCTGAGACGCCTTATCTGAGACGCTTTATCTGCGACGCATCACCTGCAACGCTTTTACTTGCGGAGGTGTTTGTCGAAAAACGCCCACACCTTCTTCCACCCATCCAGCGCCTGCTCGACGCGATACGCCGGGCGGTCGTAGTAGAAGAAGC
>CAZOQY010000330.1:0-3524 GCA_964581835.1 uncultured Streptomycetaceae bacterium
GGTGTAGGTCTCGGTGGTCGCCGTATCATTAAAAAAGCACCTGGCCGATGTCGATCATCTTGTCGGAGTTGCCGTTGCTCCTCACCGGCATGTTCTTCGCGCGGATCAGCCCGCCGTCCTTGCCGGTCAGCCCGACCGCGCGGCCGCCGTGCTGGTTGATGAGATTGACGATCTCCGCGTTGACCTGGCCGCCGAGCACCATCTCCACCACGTCCATGGTCTCGGCGTCGGTCACCCGCATGCCCTGGACGAATTCCCCCTTCTTGCCGAGCTGCTTCAGCAGGTCGTCGATCTGGGGACCGCCGCCATGCACCACCACCGGGTTGATGCCGACCAGTTTCAACAGCACGACGTCGTGCGCCAGGCTGTTCTTCAGCTTGTCGTCCGTCATCGCGTTGCCGCCGTACTTGATGACGATGGTCTTGCCGTGGAAGCGCCGGATGTACGGCAGCGCCTCGGCGAGGATCTTCGCTTTTTCCGCGGCGGTGGTGGCACTCAGAGCCATGGTCAGGCCATCAATAATGTCGTTCGCCGGCTATTCTACGGTAAAAAAAACGGCGGGTCTTTCGACTCGCCGTTTTTTCAATCTACAGCCCTTCAGTGCAGGATCGGGTTCGTGCCGGTCGCACGATCAATAAATCGGCGGCATTGCCGCCGAGTTATTGTATGGTGATGCGCTTCGCCTGCACCGCGGCCTTCTTCGGCAGCGTCAGTTCCAGCACGCCGTTCGCGTACTTGGCGCCGGCGCCGGCTTCGTCGACCGCCTGGCCGAGGGTAAACGCGCGGTAAACCCTGCCGTAGTAGCGCTCCGAGCGCAGCACACGCTCGCCGTCCTTCGCTTCCTTCTCGTTCTTCACTTCGGCGCCGATCGCGACGGTGTCGCCGTCGATCGTGACGCTGATGTCTTCCTTCTTCACGCCCGGGATCTCGGCGCGCAGCGTGTAGGCGCCTTCGTTCTCGGACACGTCCACGCGGAACTGCGCGGCGCCGGCGTGGTTGTCGTAATTCACCGGGCGCACGAGAAAGCCGCGAAACAGGTCGTCGAGCGTATCGTCAAACGGGTTGAAGCGAGCAATGTTTGCCATTGGGGTTCTCCATATTCAGACTGGCGCCAGGCGCCGACACCTCGAATATGGGAACCGCGCACCGGTTTTCAAGGCCCCTCACCGACCCTTGCGCAAAAAATTGATTTCCAAGGAACTTTTCAGGGAAGGGCCGGCGGGACCGGACCGGCGCCGCGACTTGCTTTGATATAATCAATTATTTTCCACATGCGTTCGATTCTTCTTCTGCTGTTGTCGGGCCTCGCACCAGTCCTGCTCGCCCAACCAGCCGCGTCCCCGGTACCGCCCGCGCCCGCCATTACGGCGAAGGCCTACGTGCTGCTCGACTTTCACAGCGGCCAGACGCTCGCCGCCCACGAATCGCTCGCGCGGGTGGAGCCGGCTTCCCTCACCAAGCTGATGACCGCCTATCTCACCTTCGCGGCCCTCAAGGAGAAGAAGCTGCGCCCCGACCAGGCCGTGCCGGTTTCGGAGCGCGCCTTGCGCACCGAGGGCTCGCGCATGTTCATCGAGCCGCGCAAACCCGTCACGGTCGACGAACTGGTTCGCGGCATGATCGTGCAATCGGGCAACGACGCCTGCATCGCGCTCGCCGAGGCGATCGCCGGCAGCGAGGAAGCTTTCGTCGGGATGATGAACCGCGAGGCGCAGCGGCTGGGGCTGAAGAACACGCTGTTCGCGAACTCGACCGGCCTGCCGCACGCCCAGCACTACTCCACCGCGCAGGACCTGGCGTTGCTCGCAGCGGCGGTGATCAGGGATTTCCCCGAGCACTACCCTCTGTACTCGGAGAAGGAATACCGCTACAACAGCATCACCCAGGCGAACCGCAACCGCCTGCTGTGGACCGATCCGGCGGTGGACGGCATGAAGACCGGCTACACCGAGAATGCCGGCTACTGCCTGGTCACCTCGGCGCGGCGCGGCGAGCGGCGGCTCGTGTCGGTGCTGCTCGGCGCGGCGAGCGAGTCGGCGCGCGCCGCCGAGAGCCAGAAGCTGCTGAACCACGGTTTCCTCGCCTACGACGGCGTGCGCCTGTACGCCGGCAAGCAACCGGTGGCAACCGTGCCGGTATACAAGGGCGCCGCCAACAGCATCAAGGCGGGCTTCATCAACGATCTGCAGGTCGCCCTGCCCGCGGGCAGCCGCGACAAGCTGCAGGCAACCGTCCACAGCACGCAGCCGCTCATCGCGCCGATCAGCGTGGGCCAGGCCATCGGCACGATGAAGATCACGCTGGGCGGCCAGCCGTACCGGGAGATCCCGGTGGTGGCGCTGGAAAACGTGCCGGTCGCCGGCATTTTCGGCCGCGGCTGGGACGCGCTGCGGCTGCTGCTCCGCTAGCGCGCCGGGTGTAGACTGGACGCGCATGACCAGCGAAATCGCCTATCTCAATGGTGAATTTCTCCCCATCGATCAAGCACGGGTATCCGTGCTCGATCGCGGCTTCATCTTCGGCGACGGCGTCTACGAGGTGATCCCGGCGTATTCGCGGCGCCCGTTCCGCCTGCCGGAGCATCTCGCGCGACTGCAGCACAGCCTCGATGCGATCCGGCTCGCCAACCCCATGCCCGACGCGGACTGGACGCGGTTGATCCACGAGCTGATCGCGCGCCACGCAATCGACGACCAGTCGGTCTACCTGCAGGTCACGCGCGGCGTCGCGCGCCGCGATCACGCATTCCCGAAGGACGCGAAACCCACCGTGTTCATGATGTCGGGTCCCCTTGTGACGCCCTCGAAGGAACTGGTCGACAGCGGCGTGCCCTGCATCACCGCAACCGATTTCCGCTGGCTCAAGTGCGACGTGAAGTCGATATCGCTGCTCGGCAACTGCCTGCTGCGACAGGCCGCGGCCGACGCCGGCGCGGCCGAGGTCGTCCTGTTTCGAGACGGCCACCTGACCGAAGCCTCCGCCAGCAACATCTTCGTCGTCCGCGACGGCCGGCTGCTGGCGCCGCCGAAGGACCACCTGATCCTGCCCGGCATCACCTACGACGTCGTCCTCGAACTCGCGGCGGCGTGCGGCATTCCGGTCGAGACGCGCCCGGTCACCGAGCAGGAAGTACGCGGCGCGGACGAGATCTGGGTAACCTCCTCGACCAAGGAAGTACTGGCGGTCACCTCGCTCGACGGCAAGCCGGTCGGATCCGGCCGGCCCGGCGAGGCGTTCCGCGTGGTCTACCAGGAGTACCAGGAATACAAACGGAAGGTCATGCGGGAAGGTCATGCGCCAGGCGGCATGAGGGCATGAGCGAAGACGCCAGGCTGCTCGAGTACCCCTGCGATTTCCCGGTGAAGATAATGGGTCACACGCAGCCGGGGTTCGCCCAGGCCATCCTCGAAGTGGTCAAGCGCCACGCGCCGGATTTCGACGGCGCCACCCTGGAGCTGCGCGCGAGCAAGCACCGCAAGTACCTGAGCGTGACCTGCGTGGTTCGCGCCACCTCGCGCGAGCAG
>CAZOQY010000331.1:0-3496 GCA_964581835.1 uncultured Streptomycetaceae bacterium
GCTCTTTGTTCTCGGAACGATGCTGGGTTGCGGCCCGCTGCCCGCGATGGCCCAGGCGCCGTCCCCGGTCGACAGCGCGAAGGCGCAACTGCAGCAGGACCGCCAGGCGCTGGAGGCCGCGCGACGCTCCGGCGACCCGGCGCGCATCCGCACCGCGGAAGAGCGCGTGCGGGCGAGCGAAGGCGCGCTCGACCGCGAGCGCCTGCGCGCCGATCGCGAGCGGCAGCGCGCGAGCCAGGACAAGGCGAAGGCGAGCGAGGCCGAGTTGAAGCGCGACCAGGAACAGGCGCGCCGCGACCGCCAGGCCCTCGAGGACGCGCGCAAGTCGGGTGACCCCGCGAAGATCAAGGCGGCCGAGGACCGGCTGCGCGCGAGCCGGCGCGAAGTACAGGACGGCCGCCGGCAGGTGGAGGCCGACCGGGAGCGCGCCGAGCGCGACCGGCGCCGTGTCGAGCAGGACCGGGAGCGCATGCGCGAGCGCCGCGACGGGGATCGCCGGGACGACCGTCGCGACGGGGATCGCCGGGACGACCGTCGCGACGACGACCGCCACGGCAAAGGCAAGGGGAAGGGCTATGCCAAGGGGCACGACAAGGGCAAAAGCGACTGGGCGCACTCCGAGAAGAAGGGGCGCGGCAACCAGGACCGCTGAGGAAATCGTGGCCCGCGCTGTCGCGGGCCACGATTTCCTTATCATTTTTCCATCGAAAGAACAGATACGGCTGTCCGGGAACCGGGCAGCCGATTTATTTCCGGGACGCTAGAATGCGCATTGGGCGCGCCTGACTGGCGGTTTTCCCGTTTGGCGAATCACGGCGATGAAACGATGATCGTCTTTGCCGATGTCGGTTGCAGGAAGGATCCATGAAAGAAACCCGATTAATAGTGATTCGCCACGCCGAAACGACGTGGAACCGCGAGAAGCGCATGCAGGGCACCACCGACACGCCACTGTCGGACGTGGGCCGCGCGCAGGCGCAGGCGCTCGGGCGCCGCCTGGCGGGCCGGCCGTTCAACGCGCTCTACAGCAGCAACCTGTCGCGGGCGCACGACACCGCGCGCGCGATTGCCGAGCATTCGGGCCGCGAGCTGGTCCTGGACGAGCGGCTGCAGGAACGGCAATTCGGCATCTTCGAGGGACTGCTGGCGGCGGAGATCATGGCGCGCTACCCGGAAGAGTACGCGCGCTTCGCCAGCCGCGACCCGGATTACGAGGTGCCCGGCGGCGAGAGCGCGAGCGGGTTCTGGCGCCGCTGCCTCGGCTGTCTCGCCGAGATCGCCGGCCGCCACCGCGGCGAGGAGATCGTGGTCGTCACCCACGGCCTCGTGCTCGACTCGCTCTACCGCGCGGCGCACGGCCTGGGCCACGGCGAACCGCGCCCGGTGCCGCTGATCAACGCCAGCGTCAACCTCTTCGACCACGGCAGCGGCGGCTGGCGCATGGAGCTGTGGGGCGACGTGAGCCACCTCGGGCCGGGCGAAGTCACCCAGTACCGCGGCATTGCCGCGGTCTGAACCCGTAAGGAGTGAGGCGTGAGGGGTGAGGCGGGCTTGGACCCCGTTCATCATTCATCATTCATCGTTCCTCATTGTCGAGGCTCGGGTTGAGCGCGAGCCTCGACACCGTCGTCTTGGTGCACGGCCTGTGGGTTCACGGCCTCGCCATGGAACTGATGCGGCGGCGGATCGAGCGCGGCGGCTGGCGCGCCGTTTCCTATTCCTATCCTTCGATGCGGCTCACGCTCGCGGAGAACGTCGAGCGGCTGGCGCATTACTGCCGTACGTTCGCGGCGCCAAGGCTCGATTTCGTCGGTCATAGCCTGGGCGGATTGATCGTGCTGCGCCTGCTCGAGCGTGCGGATGCGCCGAAGGCCGGGCGCGTCGTGCTGGTGGGCGCGCCGGTTGCCGGGAGCGGCGCGGCCCGGCGCCTCGCGAGCCTGCCCGGCGGTCGCGCCGCGCTGGGACGCAGCATGACGGAATGGATGGATGCCGCGAGCGAGGCCGCCGCCGGCGGCTCCGAAATCGGCGTCATCTCGGGCAGGCAGCCGGTGGGGCTGGGCCGCATCGTCGCGCCGGACCTGCCGCTGCCGAACGACGGCGCAGTTACCGTCGCCGAGACGCAACTGCGCGGCGCGCGCGACAGCGTCGTGCTCGACGTCAGCCACAGCGGCATGCTCGTCTCACGCGCGGTTGCGCGGCAAATAGTGCATTTCCTGCGCAACGGCGCGTTCGAACACAGGGATGAGGGATGAGGATTCCAGGTTCAAGATTCAAGGTTCAAGATCCAAGGGTTTTAAACCCCTTGTACCTTGTAACTTGTATCTTGTATCTTCGCGCGACCCGCTTCGCGCTTGCGGCAGCGACGCTGCTACTCGCGAGCGGTTGCGCGAACCTCGGCTATTACTGGCAATCGGTCACCGGGCAGCTGGACGTGTGGAGCCGGGAGCGGCTGGTGGAAGAGGTGATCGCCGACCCGGCGTCGGCGCAGGCTCTGAAGGAGCGGCTTGCGCGCGTCGTCGAGATCCGGGACTTCGCCAGCCGCGAGCTCGGGCTGCCCGAGAACGAGAGTTACCGGCGCTACGCCGACCTGCAGCGGCCGTTCGTGGTGTGGAACGTCTTTGCCACGCCGGAGTTCTCGGTCGAGCCGCTGCAGTGGTGTTTCCTGTTCGCCGGCTGCGTGAGCTACCGCGGCTATTTTTCGAAAGAGGCGGCGGAGAGCTACGCCGCGGAACTGGCGCGGCAGGGCCGCGACGTTTACGTGGGCGGCGTGCCGGCCTACTCGACGCTCGGCCACTTTGCCGACCCGGTGCTGAACACGTTCGTCCACTACCCGGCGGCCGAGCTGGCCCGGCTCGTTTTCCACGAACTGGCGCACCAGGTGGCGTACGCGAAGGACGACACCGTGTTCAACGAGTCCTTCGCGGTCGCGGTCGAGCTGGCGGGCGTGCGGCGCTGGCTGGCGCGCGCGGGCGACGAGCAGCAGCGCGAGACGTTCGAGCGCGGGCGCAGAATCCGCGAGGCGTTCGTCGACCTGGTCGGCAGGCATCGCCAGCGGCTCGAGGCGCTGTACAAGACCCGCCTTGACCCGGACGCGATGCGCGATCGCAAGCGGGCGGTCTTCGCTGAATTCGAAGCGGAGTACCGCCAGCTCAAGGCGGGGTGGGGCGGGTATGCGGGCTACGACCGCTGGTTCGGGCAGGAACCCAGCAATGCCCGGATCGCCTCGGTCGGTCTCTATTCCCGATGGGTGCCGGCATTCGAGGCGCTGCTTGCGCGCGAGGGCGGCGATCTGCCGCGCTTCTATGCGGCGGTGCGCGAACTGGCCGCGCTGCCGAAGGCGGAGCGCGACGCGCGGCTGCGCGTGCTGTCGCCGGCCGGCGACAGATGACAAGTGGGGCGTGACACGGACAATCGTGACGCGGTGAAGCGGGGTTGAAACGCTTTCGCTTCCGCATTGATAACTTCGATTATTCGCGTCACGCCGTATCGCGTCACG
>CAZOQY010000332.1:0-3471 GCA_964581835.1 uncultured Streptomycetaceae bacterium
GATCATCGGCCGCAATTTCCTGGTGAAGATCAACGCCAACATCGGCAATTCGGCGCTGTCCTCGGGCATAGCCGAGGAAGTGGAGAAGATGACCTGGTCGATCCGCTGGGGCGGCGACACGGTCATGGACCTCTCCACCGGCAAGCACATCCACGAGACGCGCGAGTGGATCATCCGCAACTCGCCGGTGCCGATCGGCACCGTGCCGATCTACCAGGCGCTGGAGAAAGTGGACGGAAAGGCGGAAGAGCTCACCTGGGAGATCTACCGCGACACGCTGATCGAGCAGTGCGAGCAGGGCGTCGACTACTTCACCATCCACGCCGGCGTGCGGCTGCCGTTCATCCCGATGACCGCGAAGCGCATGACCGGCATCGTCTCGCGCGGCGGCTCGATCATGGCGAAGTGGTGCCTCGCGCATCACAAGGAGAGCTTCCTCTACACGCGCTTCGAGGAAATCTGCGAGATCATGAAGGCCTACGACGTCAGCTTCTCGTTGGGCGACGGCCTGCGTCCCGGCTCGGGCTACGACGCCAACGACGAGGCGCAGCTCTCGGAGCTGAGGACGCTGGGCGAATTGACGCAGGTCGCCTGGAAGCACGACGTGCAGGTGATGATCGAGGGCCCCGGCCACGTGCCGATGCAGCTCATCAAGGAGAACATGGAGATCCAGCTGAAGGCGTGCCACGAGGCGCCGTTCTACACGCTGGGGCCGCTCACCACCGACATCGCGCCGGGCTACGACCACATCACCAGCGCGATCGGCGCCGCGCAGATCGGCTGGTACGGCACCGCGATGCTGTGCTACGTCACGCCCAAGGAACACCTCGGGCTGCCGGACAAGGACGACGTCAAGGACGGCATCATGGCCTACAAGATCGCGGCGCACGCCGCCGACCTCGCCAAGGGCCATCCGGGCGCGCAGATCCGCGACAACGCGCTGTCGAAGGCGCGCTTCGAGTTCCGCTGGGAGGACCAGTTCAACCTCGGGCTCGACCCGGACAAGGCCAAGCAGTTCCACGACGAGACGCTGCCTCAGGAGGGTGCCAAGCTCGCGCATTTCTGCTCGATGTGCGGACCGCATTTCTGCTCGATGAAGATCACCCAGGACGTGCGCGAGTACGCCGAGAAGCAGGGCGTCACCGAGCAGGAAGCGCTCGCCAGGGGCATGCAGGACAAGGCCGAGGAATTCAAGCAGCAGGGGGCCGAAATCTACAAGCGCGTGTAAATCCGCGTGTAAACCCCCGCGTGTAAACCCGCGTGTAAACCTATTGTCGCGGACGGGCGTTACAGCGCTTGTGAACCCCCCCGAGGAGAAGACCCCATGACGACCAGAGGCTGGATTGCCATCGCGCTGCTCGGGGCCGCCTGCGCCGCGCCCGCCCACGCCGGCGAGAAGACGGACCCGTTTGCCCAGGTGGAGGCGTTGCTCGGCCCGGGCGTCCTGCTGCAGGGCGTGGTTCGCGAAGAGGACGTGTCGCTGCTCTTTGCCCACCTCAGGGCGACGCTGCTCGCCGCCCGTGAAGGCCGGGAGGCGCCCGCCCCGGAGGAATTGAACCGTCGCATGGAAGCGATCACCGCGGAGATGAAGACCCGCGGCACGCTGGCCGGACTGCTGCTCATCACGGCATTCGAGGCGGCGGCGCGGCAGTTGCTGCGAGAAGGCCTGCCGGCTCCGGTTCCGGGAACGCGCTGAAACCCTTTGTTACAAACGCAGGGCCGTCCGCATTGGGCGGCCCGCGGCACTCCGTTACAATCCCCCCACTTTAAGTGGCAGTGGCCGCTGCGCGGCCGCTGAACGTTGAACAAGCATGTCACGCCAACACGTCATCGTCGCGGCCATCGTCGCCGTCGTTCTCGCCGGCGGCGCCGGCGCCTATGCCTTGTGGGGCGCCGGCGGCGCGGCGCCGGAGTATCGCCTCGGCAAGATCGAGCGCGGCTCCATTACCGCGGCGGTCTCGGCCACCGGCACGGTGAACCCGGTGACCGTGGTACAGGTCGGCTCGCAGGTCTCCGGGCAGCTGAAGGAAGTGCTGGTCGATTTTAACTCCGCGGTCAGGAAAGGGCAGGTCATCGCCCGCATCGACTCCGACTCGTTCACGCTGCGCGTGAACCAGGCGATGGCGGACGTCGAGGCGGCGCGCGCCACGGTGCTGACGCAGCAGGCCAACGTGGCCGCGTTGCGCGCCGAGGTGTCGCGCGCGAAAGTGGGTCTCGCCGACGCCGAACGCGAGTTCCAGCGCAACAAGATGCTGCACGAGAAGAATTTCGTGTCGGCGGCGGCGCTCGACAAGGCCGAGTTTTCGTTCCGCAACGCGCAGGAGCAGGTGAAGGTCGCGCAGGCGCAGCTCGCGGTGGGCGAGTCCCAGGTGCGCAACGTCGAGGCGCTGGTGCGCCAGCGCGAGTCCCAGCTCGCGCAGGCGCGGGTGGATCTCGACCGCACCACCATCCGCGCGCCGGTGGACGGCATCGTCGTCAAGAAATCGGTGGAGCCGGGCCAGACGGTGGCGGCGAGCCTGCAGGCGCCGGAGCTGTTCGTCATCGCGCAGGACCTGAGCCAGATGCAGGTGGACACCTCGATCGATGAATCCGAGGTCGGGCGCGTGCGCGAGGGCCAGCCGGCGACCTTTACCGTGGACTCCTTTCCCGGCCGCCAGTTCCGCGGCACGGTGAGGCAGGTACGCAAGGCCGCCCTGGTGGTGCAGAACGTCGTCACCTATACCGCGGTCATCGCAACCTCCAATCCCAACCTCGAATTGTTCCCGGGCATGACGGCGAACGTGCGCATCGTGACGGACACGCGCGAGAACGTGCTCAAGGTGCCCAACGCCGCGCTGCGATTTCGTCCGGCGGGCGTGACGGAACCGCGCGACGCGGCGGGCGGGCGCGATGCCGCGTCAACGGGCGCCGAGGACGACGCGAAGAAAGGCAAGGGCGGGGGCCAGCAGGGAGGTGGCGAAGCGTTGCGCGAGCGGCTCACCAGGGAGCTGCAGCTCGACGCCGCGCAGCAGGCCAAACTCGAGGCGATACTGAACGAAACCCGCGACCGGATACGCGCGCTCGATGCCGAGGACAAGGGCGAGCGCCGCAAGCAGGCGGAGCGGTTGCGGGCGGAATCGCGAGCTCGCATTGCCGAGATCCTCAATCCCGAGCAGCGCAAGCGCTACGAGGAAATGACGCCGGCCCGCGGCGGCGGGCGCCGCGCCGTTACCAGCGGGCGCGTCTGGGTGACGGACGAGAGCGGCAAGCCGAAGGCGGTCAGCGTGCGCGTCGGGCTCGCCGACGGCACGCACAGCGAGCTGGTCGGCGGCGAGTTGCAGGAGGGCGCGCAGGTGATCGTCGGCACACAGACGGATGCCAAGCGAGCCCAGCAACAGGCCAAGGGCGGCCCGCGCTTCGGTTTCTAGCGCCGCCCGCCCCCGCGATCCCATGACCGACCCGATCATCGTCACCCGCGACCTCGCCAAGGAG
>CAZOQY010000333.1:0-3466 GCA_964581835.1 uncultured Streptomycetaceae bacterium
TGCCGAACGACCAGATTTCCTTGGTCTCCGGGTAGTGAACGATGTACTTGTGCTCCTTGTTGCTGGGCCACACCACGTCCTTCTGGCCCGGCGCGAGCGGCGCGCCCACCGTGTGCACGCACGGCACGAAGTAACCGCTGGCGCCCATCACGTCGAGCACCTTGCGGCCGATGCGCGTCATCAGGCGCATGTTGACCACCACGTACGGCGAATCGGTCAGCTCGACGCCGATGTGGGCGATGTGCGAGCCCAGCGGCCCCATGCTGAACGGGATCACGTACATCGTGCGACCGCGCATGCAGCCGTCGAACAGCTTGCCGAGCGTCGCCCGCATTTCGGCCGGCGCCACCCAGTTGTTGTTGGGACCCGCGTCTTCCTTGTTCCCGCTGCAAACGAAGGTGCGCTCTTCCATGCGCGCGACGTCGTCGGGATCGGAGCGCGCGAGGAAGCAGCCGGGCCGCTTCTGCTCGTTCAGCTTGATCAGCATGCCGGTGGCGACCATCTCGCCGTTCAACCGGTCGTATTCTTCCTGCGAACCGTCGCACCAATAGATGCGGTCGGGCTTGGTGAGCTGCGCGATTTCCGCGACCCACGCCGCCAGCTTGGCGTGCTTCACGTAGGCGGGAGCGCCGGAGGCTGGTGCGAGGCGGGCCGCGGTGGCAGGTTGATTCATAAACTCCTCTCCGGAACGCGGAATTAGTCTTTTAAAAACAAAGGCAAAGCAACCATTAGCGGTAGCCTTGCCGTTTCCACGAATTGTACACGAAAACCGCGCCTTTCTGCTGCCGCCGGCCGGGCCGGCGAAGGCGGCGGGCTTACGCCCTGTAATTAAAAGATTTCTTCAGGCGGCGCGGGCCGGGGGCCGGCGCTTCAGGGCAAGCCAGATCAGCCCCGCCCCCGCCAGCGCCATGAAAGGCAGGGCGGAGAGTTGCATCGTCAGCCAGCCCTGGTACGTGAACAGCGCGCCGGCGGACATCGAGCTGACCACCAGCGTCATCGAAATGGCGGCGTCGTTGACGCCCTGCACCTTCGCCCGCTCCGCCGGCGTGTGGCACTCCGTGATCAGGGCCGTCGCGCCCACGAACAGGAAATTCCAGCCCACGCCGAGCAGCGTCATCGCGAGCCAGAAATGCATCACGTCCACGCCCGAGACGGCGATCGCCACGCACACCGCGTTCAGCACCACGCCGGCCAGCATCACCTTCATGAGGCCGAAGCGCCGGATCAGCGTGCCGGTGAAGAACGACGGCGCGAACATGCCGATCAGGTGCCACTGGATCACGAACGCGGCCTCGGAAAACGGGTGGTTGCACGCGATCATGGCGAGCGGCGTCGCGGCCATCATCAGGTTCATTACGCCGTAGGCGATCATCCCGCACAGCACCGCGATCACGAAGGCGGGCTGGCGCGCGATCTGCCCCAGCGGGCGTCCGGCGTCCTTGCGCTCGGCTTCCGTCAGCGGCGCGATGTCGAGCCAGCGCAGGACGACCATCGACAGCAGGGCAAAGGCAATCAGCGAAAAATAGGCGCCAGCGAAGGCCTGCCCCGCCACGAGGTCCTTGGTGAGCTTGCTGGTTTCGGGACCGATGAATCCGCCGACGATGCCGCCCGCCAGGACCAGGGAAATCGCCGTGCTCTTGAACTCGAGCGGCGCGATGTCGGCGGCGGCGAAACGGTAGTACTGCCCCGCGGCGTAGTAGGCGCCGAGCACCAGCGCGCCGAGGCACAGCAGCCAGAAGCTCGCCTGGTAGATCGCCGCCGCGCAGACGAGCGAGCCAATGATGGCGCACGCCGCGCCCACCGTGAAGCCGGCGCGCCGTCCGTAGCGCTTCATCAGGAAGGACAGCGGCAGCGTCGTCAGCGCCGAGCCGATGAAATACGCGGTGATCGGCAGCGTCGCCAGCGCCTTGTCGGCGGCAAGGGCGTAGCCGACCAGCGCGTTGACCGTGATCAGCACCGAGTTGTTGACCAGCAGCAGCCCCTGGCAGATCGCCAGGACCGCGACGTTCTTCTTGGCGGGGTTCAAGTAACCGGGTACCTAGTGCTTCTGGAACTGTGTCTTGCCGAACAGGATGTCCCAGGACTTGTCGGTATGCGGCTGGGCATGGGCGGCCTGGACTTCGGCGAGCGTCTTCAGCGCGCGCTGCACCGCCGGGCGCGCGTCGATCTCGTCGAACCAGCGCTTGACGTTGGGGTAGTCTTCGATATTCACGCCGCGCGCATCCGCGCCGCGCAGCCACGGGAAACAGGCCATGTCCGATATCGAATACCCGGCGCCGGCCGTGTAGCGGGCTTCTGCGAGGCGCTTGTCGAGCACGCCCGTCAGCCGGTTCGCCTCGCTGGTATAGCGATCGATCGCGTACTGGATCTTGTCCTTCGAGTAGCGGCGGAAATGGTTGGCCTGCCCCATCATCGGGCCGAGCCCCCCCATCTGCCACATCAGCCACTGCGTGCAGGTCCAGCGCGCGTGCAGGTCGGCCGGCAGGAACTTCCCCGACTTGGACGCCAGGTACAGCAGGATGGCCCCGCTCTCGAACAGCGATATCGGCTTGCCGCCCGGCCCGTCGCTGTCGACGATGGCGGGTATGCGGTTGTTGGGGCTGATCCTGAGGAATTCCGGCTTGAACTGCTCGCCCTCGCGGATGTTGACGCCGTGAACGCGGTAGGGGAGTCCGGTCTCCTCGAGCATGATGTGGATCTTGTGGCCGTTCGGCGTGGGCCAGCTGTAGGCGTCTATCATGTGGACATCTCCGCAAGAACGATCAGGAAGAGCATCCTAGCACCATGTCGCGCCTCGCATCCCGGCTGCTGCCGCCCGGCACGTCGCCCGACGCCGCATTGATCCTGGCGGCGCGCGGCATCCGCGCCTTCACCGACGGCTACGTCGCCCTGCTGCTGCCCTACTACCTCACGCTGCTCGGCTACAGCGCTTTCCAGGTCGGCGTCATCGCCACCGCCACGCTGCTGGGTTCCGGCGTGCTCACGCTGCTGACCGGCCTGCTCGCCTGGCGCTTTCGCCTGCACGTCATGCTGACCTTCGCCTGCCTGCTGATGCTGGCCACCGGGCTGAGCTTCGCAACCGTCACGGATTTCCTGCCGCTGCTGCTGATCGCTGTGATCGGCACGCTGAATCCGTCGAACGGCGACGTCAGCGTGTTCGTCCCCCTCGAACAATCCCTGCTGTCGCACACCACCGGCGGCGGGCAGCGCACGGCGCTGTTCGCGCGCTACAGCCTGGTCGGCCATCTCGTCGGCGCGCTGGGCGCGCTCGCCGCCGCCCTCCCCGGCATCCTCGCGCAATGGAACGTGCTCGAACTCAAGGCCGCCATCCAGCTGATGTTCGTCATCTATGGATTGTCCGGCCTGGTCGCGCTTGCGCTCTACCGCAGGCTGGTATCGGCCGCCGCCCGCGGCGACCCGGCGCCCGCCGCTCCGCTGGGGCCTTCCCGGGGAATCGTCTACCGCC
>CAZOQY010000334.1:0-3455 GCA_964581835.1 uncultured Streptomycetaceae bacterium
GAACGTCCAGTGGGACGTCGAGACGCTCATCAACATCCCGACGACGATGCTGGTCGGCATCGTCCTGGTCGTGTTCTCGTTCAACCTCGCGCTGCCGATCTCGCAACTGGCCGGCACCATCACGCGCGGCACGCTGGGCATCGCCATGGCCATCGTCCTGCTGTCGTTCCTGATGATGCTGACCCGGCGCAAGGCGGTGCCGCAGGTGATCGGCTTCCTGGCGATGGAGAACGGGCTCTTTTTCGCCGCGACCAGCGCCACCTACGGCATGCCGATGGTGGTGGAACTGGGCATCGCGCTCGACGTTCTGGTCGGCATGCTGATCCTCGGCATTTTCTTCTTCCAGGTGCGCGGGGCGTTCGACAGCCTCGATTTGAGCCACATGGAAAAACTGAAGGACGACTAGAAGTGAACGAGATCGCCTTCGTGCTCTGCATTCCGCTGATCGGCGGCCTCGTGCTGTCGTTCAGCGGCGGCTGGGCGCGGGCGGCGCTGATCAACGTGCTGTTCAGCCTGCTCACCTTCGTTTCCTCGGTGCTCCTTACCATCCGGGTGGTGGGAGAGGGCTCGATCATGGCGTTCGGCGACCTGTTCTTCGTCGATTCCTTCAACGTGTTCCTGGTGGCGCTGACGGCGTTCGTCGCCTTCACCACGGCGATATTCGCCCGGCCCTACATGCTGAACGAGCAGCAGCGCGGCAAGCTGACGGCGCGGATGCTGCGCCTCTACCACAGCATGTACCAGTTGTTCGTGTTCACCATGCTGCTGGCGCTGCTCACCAACAACATGGGGGTGCTGTGGGTGGCGATGGAGGCGGCGACCCTCACCACCGTGCTGCTGGTGAGCCTCTATCGCACGCCGGCCAGCATCGAGGCGGCGTGGAAGTATTTCATCCTGTGCGGCGTCGGCCTCGCCCAGGCGCTGTTCGGCACCATCCTGCTGTATTTCGCGGCCGAGAAGGTGCTGGGCGCCGGCGGCACGGCGCTGCTGTGGACGCAGTTGAACGCGGTGAAGGGCAGCCTCGAGCCCACGGTGTTGTCGCTGGCGTTCGTGTTTCTCCTGGTCGGCTACGGCACCAAGGTCGGGCTGGTGCCGCTGCACAACTGGCTGCCGGACGCGCACGCGGAAGGCCCGACGCCGATCTCGGCGGTGCTCTCGGGGCTGCTGTTGAACGTCGCGCTCTACGCGGTCGTGCGCTGCAAGGTGCTGGTCGACGGCGCGCTCGGCACGCAATTCGCCGGCAACCTGATGATGGGCTTCGGCCTGCTGTCGATGGTGGTGGCGGCGTTCTTCCTGGTGCGCCAGAAGGACGTGAAGCGCCTGTTCGCCTATTCGTCGATCGAGCACATGGGGCTCATGACCTTCGCCTTCGGCATGGGCGGCCCGGTGGCGACGTTCGCGGGCCTCCTGCACATGACGGTGCACAGCCTTACCAAGTCCGCGATCTTCTTCGCCGTCGGCCACGCCGCGCAGAAATCCGGCACGCAGATGATGGACCAGATCCGCGGGCTGGTAGTGACCAACCCGACCATCGGCTGGGGGCTGATGCTGGGCAGCCTCGCCATACTCGGCATGCCGCCGTTCGGCGTTTTCGCCAGCGAGTTCCTGATTCTCAGCACGGCGATGCAGCAGCAACCGTGGGCGACGCCGATCCTGCTGCTGGCGCTGGGCGTGGCCTTCGCCGCCATCTTCGGCAAGGTGCAGCCGATGGTGTTCGGCGAGACGCCGCTGCCGCGGCTGCCGCATCCGCCGGCGCTGATCCCGGTGTTCGCGCACCTCGCGCTGGTGTTGATGCTGGGGATATTCATTCCGCCGTGCCTGGCGGACTGGTATCGGCAGGCCGCCGCGCTCATAGGGTGAGCGCGGAATGATGAATGATGAACGATGAATGATGAACGAAGGGCTTAGCCGGAAGCATGAGGCTTGAGGGGCTCGACATCGAGGGAACGCCGCTGCCGGGAGCGGTGAAGGCGTTCCACGCCCGGGTGGACGCGCCGCAGTGGAGCACGACCTGCCTGCGGGTGCGGGAGCAGGGCGGGCGGCTCGTCGCCCTGTGGGGCAGTGATGGACGGGACGGCGGCGGCTTCACGGTGCATGCGGCGCTGGCGGCGCGCAGCGGCCTCGTCGTGCTTTCGCTGCCGCTGTCCGGCGCGCAGTCCGGTGAATCCTATCCTGATGTCAGCGCGCTGTTCCCCGCGGCCGATCGCATGCAGCGCGCAATGTCAGACTTGCTCGGCGTTTCGGCCGTCGGCGCGATGGACACGCGCAAGTGGCTCCGGCACGCCGCGTGGCGGGACGATGAATTCCCGCTCCGCAGGAATTTCCGGTCGAATCACGAATCACGAATCACGAATCACGCTTCCCCGGCGGACGAGTACCCCTTCGTCCGCGTCGAGGGTGAAGGCGTGCACGAGATACCCGTGGGCCCCGTCCACGCCGGCACCATCGAGCCGGGTCATTTCCGTTTTTCCGTCGTCGGCGAGCGCGTGCTGCGGCTGGAGGAGCGGCTGGGCTACAAGCACAAGGGAATCGAGAAGCGCTTCGAGGAGATGACGCTCGCGGAAGGCGCGCGGCTCGCCGGCCGGGTCTCGGGCGATTCGACGGTGGCTTACGCCTGGGCCTATGCCATGGCGGTGGAAAGCGCCGCGGGCATCGCGCCGCCGCTGCGTGCAATGCTGCTGCGTGCGTTGCTGCTCGAGCGGGAGCGGATTGCCAATCACCTGGGCGACCTCGGCTTCCTCGGCAACGATGCGGGCCTGGCTTTCGGGTTCTCGCAGTTCTCGCTCCTGAAAGAGGACATGCTGCGCGTGAACCAGGCGCTGTTCGGGCACCGCTATCTGATGGACGTGGTGGCGCCGGGCGGCATCGCGCGCGACCTGCCGTCGCACGGCGTCGCGCGCATCCAGGAGGAGTGCGACGCCATCGGGGAGGCGGTGGGCATGTTGAAGGGCATCTACGACGAGCACCCCGGGCTGCAGGACCGCTTCATCGCCTGCGGGCGCGTGGCGCCCGAACTGGCTGCCCGGCTGGGGCTGGCGGGGCTGGCCGGGCGGGCGAGCGGCCAGTCGTGGGACCTGCGCGTCGAGTACCCGTGCGTTCCGTACCAGGAGCTCGACGTGCGCATGGCGACCCACCGCAACGGCGACGTGGCCGCGCGCGTCACGGTGCGTTTCGAGGAGATAGTCGAGTCCCTGCGGTTGTCGCGGCTGATCCTCGACCGCCTGCCGCTGGGCGAGCCGGCCGTGGACGTGCCCGTTCCGGCCGCGGGCGCGTTCGGCGTGGGCTGGATAGAGGGCTGGCGCGGCGAGGTGCTGGTTGCGCTCGAGGCCGGCGCCGGTGGCCGCATCCGGCGCTGTCACCCGCACGACCCGTCGTGGCAGAACTGGCCGCTGCTCGAGCACGCGGTGATCGGGAACATCGTTCCGGATTTCCCGCTGATCAACAAGTCGTTCAAC
>CAZOQY010000335.1:0-3446 GCA_964581835.1 uncultured Streptomycetaceae bacterium
CGCGACAAGAAGCGCCGCGAGCTCGTCAAGAAGTTCGCTGCAAAGCGCAAGGCGCTTCTTGAACTCGCGAACAACCCCAAGCTTTCCCAGGAAGAGCGTTACGCGGCGCGCGAGAAGCTGCAGAAGCTGCCGCGCGACGCTTCCCCGGTGCGACTGCGCAATCGCTGCGCCCTGACCGGCCGCCCGCGCGGCGTCTACCGCAAGTTCGGGATCGCGCGCGGCAAGCTGCGGATCATCGCGTTGCACGGCGAGATCCCGGGCGTGATCAAGGCGAGCTGGTAGGCGGAGGAGAGAATCGATATGAGCATGACCGATCCCATCGCCGACATGTTGACGCGCATCCGCAACGCCCAGCGCGCGGAGAAGCAGTCGGTGACGATGCCCGCCAGCAAGGTCAAGGCGGCAATCGCGCAGGTGCTGAAGGACGAAGGTTACGTGGATGATTTCGCGGTGCGCGATCTCGAAGGCCATCGCACGCTCGAAATCAGCCTCAAGTACTACGCCGGCAAGCCGGTGATCGAGAAGATCGAGCGGGTGAGCCGCCCGGGGCTGCGCATCTACAAGCCCAAGGACGACCTGCCCAAGGTGATGAACGGCCTCGGCGTCGCGATCGTTTCGACCTCGCGCGGAGTGATGACCGACCGCAAGGCGCGCGGCCTGGGCGTCGGCGGCGAAGTGCTTTGCGTCGTGGCGTAAACGGAGCCAGCCATGTCGAGAATCGGAAATTTTCCCATCACGCTTCCCGAGAAGGTCGAAGTGGCGATCACGCCGGTCGAGATTTCGGTGAAGGGGCCGCTCGGGACGCTCTCCCAGCGGCTCACGCCCGAAGTGAAGATCGAGAAGGTGGAGAACCGCCTCCAGGTCAAGGCCGCGGGTAATTCGCGCCAGGCCAACGCCATGTCGGGAACCGTGCGGGCGCTGGTTGCCAACATGGTGACCGGCGTAACCAAGGGCTTCGAGAAGCGCCTGACGCTCGTCGGCGTCGGTTACCGCGCCCAGGCGGCCGGCGACAAGCTGAACCTCACGCTCGGGTTTTCGCACCCGGTGGCGCACCCGATGCCCAAAGGCGTCAAGGTGGAGACGCCGACGCAGACCGAGATCGTGATCAAGGGCATGGACCGGCAGCAGGTCGGCCAGGTGGCGGCGGAAGTCCGCGCCTACCGCAGTCCCGAGCCGTACAAGGGCAAGGGCGTGCGCTATGCCAACGAGCAGGTCGTGATCAAGGAAACCAAGAAGAAGTAACGGGGAAGCCCATGTTCGACAGAAACCATCAACGTTTGCGCCGGGCGCGCCAGACCCGCGCCAAGATCTCGGAGCTGGCGGCCGTGCGCCTGACCGTGCACCGCTCCAACAGCCACATCTACGCGCAGGTGATCGACGCGGGCGGCTCGAAGATTCTTGCCTCCGCCTCCTCGGTCGAGAAGGAATTGCGGGGCGGTCTCAAGTCCGGCGGCAACGTCAAGGCGGCGGCCGAAGTCGGCCGGCGCATCGCCGAGCGCGCGAAGAAGCTCGGCATCGAGGCGGTCGCGTTCGACCGTTCGGGTTACAAGTATCACGGCCGCGTCAAGGCGTTGGCGGAAGCCGCGCGCGAAGCGGGCCTCAAGTTCTAAAGGAACCAGGCAGCCATGGCGAAACTACAGGCGTCCAAGATGCAGTCGGGCGAGCAGCGCGGCGACGGGTTGCGCGAGAAGATGGTCGCGGTCAACCGCGTCACCAAGGTGGTGAAGGGCGGCCGCGTGCTCGGCTTTGCCGCGCTGGCGGTGGTCGGCGACGGCGACGGCGGCATTGGCATGGGCAAGGGCAAGGCGCGCGAAGTGCCGGTCGCGGTGCAGAAGGCGATGGAAGAGGCGCGCCGCAAGCTGGTCAAGGTGAGCCTCAAGCACGGTACGCTGCAGCACGCGGTGATCGGCCATCACGGCTCCTCGCGCGTCTACATGCAGCCGGCTTCCGACGGCACCGGCATCATCGCCGGCGGCCCGATGCGCGCGGTGTTCGAAGTCATGGGCGTGACCAACGTGCTGGCCAAGTGCCTGGGCTCGACCAACCCCTACAACGTGGTGCGCGCCACCATCAACGGCCTGACCGGCATGAACACGCCGGCGCAGATCGCCGCCAAGCGCGGCAAGACGGTCGAAGAGATCACGGGGTAATCATGGCCAAGCCGCAGGGCAAGACGCTCAAAGTGACCTTGGTGCGCAGTCCGATCGGCACCAAGCAGCAGCACCGCCTGTGCGTGCGCGGGCTGGGACTGCGCAAGATCCGCCAGACCGTGGAGTTGCAGGACACGCCCGCGGTGCGCGGCCTGATCAACAAGGTCGCCTACCTGGTGAAATGCGAGGGATGACATGCGGTTGAACGACATCAAGCCGGCCGCCGGCTCCAAGCACTACAAGAAGCGCCCGGGCCGCGGCATCGGCAGCGGGCTCGGCAAGACCTCGGGCCGCGGCCACAAGGGCCAGAAGTCGCGCGCCGGCGGCTATCACAAGGTCGGTTTCGAGGGCGGCCAGATGCCGCTGCAGCGGCGCGTGCCGAAGCGCGGCTTCGTTTCGCACCTGCGCAACGACACCGCCGAAGTGCGCTTGTCCGATCTCGGCAAGGTGGCTGCTGAAGTGATCGACCTCGCCGCCCTGAAAACCGCGGGCGTGGTTCCCGCGCGCGCGTTGCGCGCCAAGGTGATACTCGCCGGCGAACTGAAGCGCAAGGTCGCGTTGAAGGGTCTGTTCGTATCCAAGGGCGCCCGCGCTGCCATCGAGGCGGCCGGCGGCAACGTCGAGTTGCCCGTGCCGGTCGAGCCGGCGGGGCGCCTGAAACCGAAGGTCAAGGCCGCGGCAGCATCGGCCGCTGGCAAGTAAAGGAACGGGCGTCTTGGCTGCTTCTGATTCCGCGCTGGGCATGGGCAAGATGGGCGACCTCAAGCGTCGCCTGTGGTTCCTGGTCGGCGCGCTCATCGTCTACCGCATCGGTACGTTCATACCGGTGCCCGGTATCGACCCGGATCGCCTTGGCGAGCTGTTCCAGTCGCAGCGCGGCGGCATCCTGGACATGTTCAACATGTTCTCGGGCGGCGCGCTGGAGCGCTTTTCCCTGCTCGCGCTCGGCATCATGCCTTACATCTCCGCCTCGATCATCATGCAGTTGATGACCGTGGTGTCGCCCACGCTCGAGGCTCTGAAGAAGGAAGGCGAGGCCGGCCGGCGCAAGATCACGCAGTACACGCGCTACGGCACTTTCGGCCTCGCACTGTTCCAGAGCATGGGCATCGCGATCGCGCTCGAGTCCCAGCGCGGCCTCGTGATCGACCCGGGCATCGCTTTTCGCCTGGCCACCATGCTGACGCTCACCACCGGCACCATGTTCCTGATGTGGCTCGGCGAGCAAATCACCGAGCGCGGCGTCGGCAACGGCATCTCCCTCATCATATTCGCCGGCATCGCTGCCGGGCTGCC
>CAZOQY010000336.1:0-3438 GCA_964581835.1 uncultured Streptomycetaceae bacterium
TGCTCGCTGCGGTGATGGTGCATCTGCAGTGAAAGCTGGCCGCCGGGCTTGACCACGATGCGCTTGATCTTGAAGCCCTTGCCTTCTTCCAGCACCGTGTAGGTGCCCCACGGGCGGTGGACGGTGCGGTGGAGCTTGTGCGTCTCGTGGCCCTGGATTTTCAGCTCGGAATAAACGCTCTTGACGTCCTGCGCGCGCTTGCGGTCCGCGACGAGCAGGGCGTCCGGCGTGTCGATCACCATGAGGTTGTCCACGCCCAGCATGCCGACCATGCGTCCCTCGCTGCGGATGTAGCAGTTGGAGACGTCGTGCAGCAGCGCGTCGCCCTCGATCCGGTTGCCGGATGCGTCGGGGCTGATGAGGTCGCCCAGCGAATTCCACGAGCCGACGTCGCTCCAGCCGATGCTGCAGGGAACGACGGCAACCTCGGTGGATTTCTCCATCACGGCGTAATCCACGGAGAGTTCAGGCACCTTTTCGAAGCGCTCGACGTCCAGCGTGACCACCGAGTAGCCCTTGCCCCCGGTCAGGCTTGATTTTTCCAGGCAGGCGGCGACGCCCGCCAGGATGTCCGGGCAATGCCGGCGCATTTCGCGTTGCATCGTGGCGGCGGCAAAGCAAAACATGCCGGAGTTCCAGAGGTGGCGGCCGGATTCGAGATAGGCGCGGGCCTTGTCCAGCGAGGGCTTCTCGACGAAGCGCACCACGCGATTGCCCTCGTGCTCGATGTAGCCGTACGAGGTTTCCGGCGCGTCGGGCTGGATGCCGAAGGTCGCGATCTTCCCGTCCTGGGCGAGGCGCACGGCTTGCGCCACCGCCGTCGCGAAGGCGCCGGCGTCGGCTACGAGGTGATCGGCGGTCAGCACGAGCAGCAGCGCGTCCTCGCCGTGACGCTTCGCGACGTCGAGCGTGGCGGCGGCGATGGCCGGCGCGGTATTGCGGCCGATTGGTTCCAGCACGAAGGTGCTCGCGGGCCCGGTCCGGGCGAGTTCCTGGTACTCGTCCTGAACCTTGAAGAACAGGCCGTGGTTGGTGACGGTGTAGATCTCGGTGACCGAGGGCAGTTCAATCGCGCGCAGGTAGGATTTTTGCAGCAGGCTCTGCCCGTCAGCGAGACGGATGAACGGTTTCGGGTGTGACTCCCGCGAAACCGGCCAAAGCCTGGCGCCGGCGCCGCCGCAGAGTATGGTGGGAATCAGTTTCATCGGGCTCGATGGCGGTGAGGTTCCCTATAAGCCTGATTCAAAAAGGCAATCGGGCACTTTAGGGAACGTAATGATACCCCAACAACGGCAGGGAATGGGAAATGGGGAATAGGGAATAGCAACAAGATTCAGGATTCAAGACACAAGATTCAAGGCTTGAGCCAGTTCTGCACCGAGAGACCCGGCACGCGGCGAAACTCGCGCTCGTTGTTGGACACCAGCACGGCGCCGCTGTGACGGGCGTGCGCGGCGATCAGGAGGTCGTAAGGCCCGATCGGTTTTCCGCCCGAGAGCAACGCGATCTTGATTTCGCCGAAATCCTGTGCCGCCCCCCCCGGAAAATCGGCCACCTGCAGAAACTCGAGAATACCGTCCAGGGCCTTCATGTTTTCCGACCGGAACTCTCCATTCTCGATCCCGAACTTCAGCTCCGCCAGCGTAATCGCCGACAACCGTACTTCCCCGGGGGAGCGGCCGGACATGCGCCGCGCGACCTTTTCAAACCCCGGCTTGCGGTTGATGAAATGAATGAGAATGTCGGTGTCGAGCATCCAGATCATCGCCAGCGCCTCTTCTGCGTCCGTGGCTGATCCCGGACGAGCTTCCCCTTGAACTGACCGGCCGCCGCCATGATCTGCTCGTAGGTGATCTTCATAGGCAGCAGCAGGACTCCGCCGGCCGAGTGTTTGACCAGCACCTCGTCGCTGTCGAACCGGAACTCTTTCGGCAGCCGCACCGCCTGGCTGTTGCCGTGCTTGAACACCTTGGCTGTTTTCATCGGCGCATCCGTAAAGTAGATACGAGAAATATATACCCTGAGAAAGCAGAACTCAATGAGTTCATGTCCCGGAAATCAGGCACGAAGATCGTCAATCATTTGTCAACTATTCAAGATATTCACGTCGATGTTTCACGAAAATCGCTCATGCATTCCTTGAGCGCCAAGTCCCAGCGGGGCGGGGTGATGCCGAAGGTGTCGGCGAGCTTCGTGCAGTCGAGGCGGGAGTTGGCGGGGCGGCGCGCGGGGAGGGGGTACTCGGCGGTGGTGATCGGGACCAGCTTCGGCGCCTTGAACTTCGGGTCAAGCACTTTCGTCCCGGAAAAGATCGCTTCGGCGAACCCGTACCAGGACACGGCGCCGCGCGCGGTCAGGTGATAGAGGCCGCTGAATTCCTCGCGCCGGCCCGGGTTGCCGCAGTAAGTCTCGAGCATCCGGCCAGTCAGATCGGCGATGGAACGCGCCCAGGTCGGCGCGCCCACCTGGTCGTTGACGATTCTCAGCTCGCTACGCTCGCGCGCGAGCCGCAGCATCGTGCGCACGAAGTTGCTTCCTCGCGCCGAGTAGACCCAGCTCGTGCGGAGCACCAGGTGGCGGGCGCCGCTTTCGCGGATGGCCGTCTCGCCCGCCAGCTTGGTGCGCCCGTATGCGCTCATGGGAGCCGGGGCGTCGTTCTCCCGGTAGGCGGCGCTTTGGGCGCCGTCGAACACGTAATCCGTCGAGTAGTGAACGAGCAGCGCGCCGCTCCGCCTGGCTTCATCGGCTATGATGCCCGGCGCGATGCCGTTGATCCGCATCGCGAGGTCGGTCTCGGTCTCGGCCTTGTCCACCGCCGTGTAGGCCGCGGCGTTGACGATGATCGCCGGATTGGCGGCGCGGATGGCGCGCGCGATCGAGTCCGCGTCGGCCAGGTCCATCCCCCTGCGATCGAGCGCGACGACCTGGCCCAGCGGCGCCAGGGCGCGCTGGAGTTCCCAGCCGACCTGGCCGTTGGCTCCCGTGACGAGGATTGTTGTCATTCACGTTTCACGACTGGCGGAGGTTCTTCGCGGGCATTTACGTGAAAACCTCCGCGTCGCGCAATCGCGAGCCGGCCTTGTCCTTGGCGGCGAGGATCGGCTCGCCGCTAAAGGGCCATGCGATGCCGACGTCGGGATCGTTCCAGGCGACGCAGCGCTCGTGCTCGGGCGCGTAGTAATCGGTGGTCTTGTAGAGGAAGTCCGCGGTGTCGGACAGGACCAGGAAGCCGTGTGCGAAGCCTTCCGGGATCCAGAGCTGGCGCTTATTTTCCGCGGACAGCGTGGTGCCTGCCCACTTTCCGAAGGTCGGCGAGTTTTTACGCAGGTCCACCGCTACGTCGAACACTTCGCCCGCCGCGACCCGCACCAGCTTGGCTTGCGGCTGCCGGATCTGGTAATGCAGCCCGCGCAGTACGTTCTTCGCCGAGCGCGAGTG
>CAZOQY010000337.1:0-1143 GCA_964581835.1 uncultured Streptomycetaceae bacterium
GCCGGTGTATTCGATGAGGCGCTCGCCCTTGCGTATCTTCCTCAGGGCGAAGACGCCCCCTGCCGTGAATGTCTGAACCGCGAACGGCGAAACGCCGCCCGCTCTTTTTCCCGCGGGACATGATGCTCCTGTGTGTTTGTTGCGGAACTGCCCGACCTTCAGACTGCCAACGCTCTGTTACGAATTCATTTAAAAAAATCGTCAGGGGGCCTCCCCTGACGATTTTTTATCGGGAACGGCCACCCCGGGGAACCCGTTGCGTCATTTCCGGCACGAGGAATTCAAAGTCGCAGCCCTTGTCCGCCTGGGTGACCTGCCCCATGAAGAGCTTGCGGTAGCCGCGGTCGTCGCCGGGACGCGCCGCGGGCGCCTTCCACGCCTTGCGCCGCTTCGCGAGTTCGGCGTCGCTCACCAGCAATTCCAGCCTGCGCGCCGGCACGTCGAGGCGGATGCGGTCGCCGGTCCTGACCAGCGCCAGCGTGCCGCCCACGGCCGACTCCGGCGTCACGTGCAGCACGATCGCGCCGAACGCGGTGCCGCTCATGCGTGCGTCAGAAATCCGGATCATGTCCTTCACGCCCTTCTCGAGCAGCTTCTTCGGGATCGGCAGGTAGCCGGCTTCCGGCATGCCCGGCGCGCCGATCGGGCCGGCGTTCTTCAGCACCAGGATGTCGTCGGCCTTCACGTCGAGCTTCGGGTCGTCCACCCGCTCGGCCATGTCGGGCAGCGACTCGAACACCACCGCGCGGCCTTCGTGGCGCACGAGCTTCGGGTCCATCGCCGCCTGCTTGATGATCGCGCCGCCGGGCGCGAGGTTGCCGCGCAGCACGGCGATGCTGCCGCCGGCGAACACCGGGTCCTTGAAGCGGCGCACCACCTTCTGGTCCCAGGCGGGCGGCGCGCCGGCCAGTTCCTCGCCGAGCGTGCGGCCGGTCACCGTCAGCGCGCCGAGGTTCAGCTGGTGCTTCAACTCCCGCAGGATCACCGCCAGGCCGCCGGCCTTGTAGAGGTCCTCCATGTAGCCCTGCCCGGTCGGCTTCAGATCCACCAGCACCGGCGTCTCCCGGCCCATCCTGTCGAAGGCCTCGAGATCGAGCTGGATGCCGAGCCGCCCCGCCATCGCGGTCAGATGCACGATGGCGT
>CAZOQY010000337.1:1153-3422 GCA_964581835.1 uncultured Streptomycetaceae bacterium
GTTGGTCGAGCCGCCGATCGCGAACAGCACGCGCAGCGCGTTCTCGAACGCCTCGACCGTCATGATCCGGTCGGGCGTGAGCTTCTCCTTCGCGATCGCCACCGCGCGCGCGCCGCTCGCCTCGGCCTGGCGCAGCCGGTCGGCCATCACCGCCGGCACGCAGGCGCCGCCGGGCAGCATCATGCCCATCGCCTCGGTGCACAGCGCCATGGTGGAGGCCGTGCCCATCACCATGCAGGTGCCGGCGGAAGGAGCCAGCTTGTTGTTGATCTCGCCGATTTCCTGCTCGGAGATCTCGGTCGCGCGGTACTTGCCCCAGAAACGCCGGCAGTCGGTGCAGGCGCCGAGCCGCTCGCCCTTGTGGTCGCCCGTGATCATCGGCCCGGTGACCAGCATGATCGAGGGCACGTTGGCGCTCGCCGCGCCCATCAGCAGCGCCGGCACCGTCTTGTCGCAGCCGCCGATCAGCACCACCGAGTCCACCGGCTGCCCGCGCATCATCTCCTCGGTATCCACCGACATGAGGTTGCGCAGGTACATGCTGGTCGGATGCGCGAAGGACTCGTGCAGCGTGATCACCGGGAACTCCACCGGGAGCCCGCCGGCGAGCATCACGCCGCGCTTCACCGCCTCGATCAGCTCCGGCACGTTGCGGTGGCAGGCGTTGAAGCCGCTGAAGGTGTTGGTGATGCCGACGATCGGCCGGTCGAGCGCCTCGTCGGTGTAGCCCATCGCCTTGACGAAGGCCTTGCGCAGGAACAGCGAGAAGCCCTCGTCGCCGTACGCGGTGAGGCCCTTGCGCATGCCGGTCTTGGGTTTTGCCTTTGTCATTGGAACTTTTCTGTAAGAGTGACTCGTTGCCCGTGATTCATTCACGGCTGCCTGGATGCCCGCCCGCGCGGGCACGACGGCCTTTCAACGGATTCTACCAAACGAGAAACGAAGAACGAGTAACGAATCACTTTCCCGTCTTTCGGGAGCAGCCCCGAAAGACGCGGTCAGCACTTGCGCGCCGCGAGCCGCGGCTCGATGGAACGGACCGCCTGTTCGAGCTCCTGCCGGGCGCCGGCGTCGGCCACGCCGGCGATGCGCGCTTTCGCTTCCGTCAGTTCATGGTTCGCGGCATTCCAGCTCGACTGCGCGCACGCGGTCGCCAGGAGACCCACGGCACCGCGGGCGAAACGCTCGTTGCGCTCGGGCGCCGACAGCTCGATCTGCGACAAGTACTGTTGCGCCCGCCGGTAATGGACATCCGCGTCCTGGTAGCGCCGCTGTTCCCGGTAGAAATCCGCCAGCCGGCGCGTGATCATTTCCAGGTCGACCGGGACGTCCGGGGCCAGATCCTCCTTGACCACCTTGTCCGGGAGATTGAACAGAATCTGGCGCGCCGCGATCAGCGCCTTTTCCTGCTCCGCCGGCTGTTTGCGCCGCTCGTGGAGCAGGCTCAGCTGGTAGTGCACGCGCGCGGCGGCCGGATGACCCTCGCCCCGCTGCTTCTCGATGACGGCCAGCGCATCCCGCAACAGCCGCTCCGCGTCGGCATCGCTGCCGCCGGAAAAGGCTTCCATGGCGGCCGCGAAATGCGGAGCCCACGCGTCCGGGCCGCGCCGCGCCGGCGCGGCGGGCTGTGCCACCGCCGCGACCGGGACGATCCGGGCGAGCCGGTAGCCTTCCGTGCGGTCCTGCGTCGTGGTGCCGGACCCCGTGTCCACCACCGCGAAGAACCGCACCTCGCATCCGCCGTCGGCGCAACGCTCCCCGACACCGCCGAACTGGAACACGCGGTTCGCCAGCGCCGCGACCGGCTCATCCCGCGTCAGCTCGCCGCGAACCTCCTGCCATGCGTAACCGAAACTCCGCCCGGGCCAGTCCCCGGCGCGATAGACGACGGCGCCGAGCTGCTCGTAGCGCTGCGCGCTGCGGGGCAGCTTCTCGAGGCGCAACTCCTGCACGCGGACGCTCAGCGCGGCGCCGTCGCTCTCGACCGCGATGCCGCGCGCCGCGATGGCGACGTGGCGCGGCTTCTCCGCCTGCGCGTCGAAGCCGGCGACCGGCGCGCCGGGCACGGGAAACCCCAGCTTTGCGCGCGCCCAGTTCGTCGCGCCGCGAAAATCGACCACGCCGAACTGGTGCAGGAAGAGGCCCACGACGATCGCCACGATGAAGCAGAAAACCTTCAGCTTGCGGTTCGCGGACGAGCGCTCCGCGGCGCGCGCCTCGACTGCCGGGTCGATCCCGCGCGCCGCCGGCTTCCCGGCAGCGGGCCGCC
>CAZOQY010000338.1:0-3409 GCA_964581835.1 uncultured Streptomycetaceae bacterium
GCGCGGCCACCGGCGGCACGCGGTTGCGCCCGCACTGCTCGCAGGCCGCGATCGCCACCGACTGCCAGTGCGCGACCCGTTTCGCCGCGCGCGCCGCGTCGAGCCGCACCACGCTGCGGGCGGAGGCGAGCGGCTGGATGGCGGTGACGCCCAGTTCGGCCGCTTTCTGGATGGTGTAATCCATGCGCTCGCCGCTGGAAAGCGCCTGACCGAGCACGATCTCGAGCGCGGACTCGCGCGCGGCGGCGCGGCGCGCGCCGACCTTCACGCTCACGGCGCGCTTCGCGGTCGTCTCGATCACCGCGTCGTACTCGGCGCCGTCGCCGTTGAACAGAGTCACCGCATCGCCGGCCGCGAGCCGCAGCACCGTCAGCGCGTGGTGCGCCTGCGCGGACGGCAGCGCGCGCGCGCGGCCCGGCTCGAGGTCGCCGGGGACGTACAGGCGGGTCGGGGAATGGCCGTCGGACATCGGTGCAAAGTATGCCACGCCGGACGCGATCACCCGCGCGCGGACAAACAGGAATAGAATCGCGGTTTTTCGGAAGGATCCGCGTGAAGATCGTGATCCTGGGGGCCGGCCAGGTCGGTTCCACGGTCGCCGAGAGCCTGGTGTCCGAGGCCAACGACATCACCGTGGTCGACGTCGAACCGCAGCGCTTGAAGCGCCTGCAGGACCGGCTCGACCTGCGCACCGTCACCGGCAACGCGGCCCACCCCGCCGTGCTGGAGCAGGCCGGCGCGCGCGACGCCGACATGCTGCTGGCGGTGACGCAGAGCGACGAGACCAACATGGTGGCGTGCAAGCTCGCCGCCACCATGTTCAACATCCCGACGAAGATCGCGCGCATCCGCTCCGCCGACTACCTGTCGCACCCGGAGATCTTCTCGCCCGAGAACTTCGCGGTGGATCACTCGATCTGCCCGGAACAGATCCTGTGCGACTCCATCGTCAAGCTGCTCGAATTCCCGGAGTCGCTGCAGGTACTCGAGTTCGCCGACGGCAAGGTGAGCCTGGTGGCGGTACGCGCGTTTCACGGCGGCCCCCTGGTCGGCCACGAGATCCAGTACCTGCGCAGCCACATGCCCAAGGTCGCCACGCGGGTGGCCGCGATTTTCCGCGGCGACAGCCCGATCGCACCCGAGGGCACGACCGTGGTGGAACCCGGCGACGAGGTGTTCTTCATCGCCGCCACCGAGAACATCCGCAACGTCCTGCGCGAGCTGCGGCGCATGGACAAGCCGGTCAGGCGCGTGATGATCGGGGGCGGCGGCAACATCGGGCGCCGGCTCGCGCAGGCGATCGAGCACAAGTACGACGTCAAGATCATCGAGTACAGCAAGGCCGGGGCCGAGCGGCTGGCGGCGGAACTCGACAAGACCCTGGTGCTCACCGGGGACGTGACCGACGAGGAACTGCTCGACTCGGAGAACGTCGCCGACATGGACGTCTACTGCGCGGTCACCAACGACGACGAGAACAACATCATGAGCTCGCTGCTGGCCAAGCGCCGCGGCGCGCGCAAGGTGATCGCGCTGATCAACCGCGGCTCCTACGTCAACCTGGTGCAGGCGGGCCAGATCGACATCGCGATTTCCCCCGCCCAGGCCACCATCGGCACGCTGCTCGCGCACGTGCGCCGCGGCGACTGCGCCGTGGTGCACTCGCTGCGGCGCGGCGCGGCCGAAGCGCTGGAACTGGTCGCGCACGGCGACCCGAAGTCCTCGAAGGTGGTGGGCCGCCGCATCGAGCAGCTCGAGTTGCCCAAAGGCGTCACCATCGGCGCGATCGTGCGCAACCGCGCCGGCGGCGAGCACGAGGTCATCGTCGCCCACCACGACACGATCATCGAAGCCGACGACCACGTCATCGTGTTCGTGGTGAACAAGCGCATGGTGCCCAGCATCGAGAAATTGTTCCAGGTGGACGTCAACTTCCTCTAGCAAGGCAATAATGAGCTGGCTGCTGGCGGTCTGTCCGGTGCTCGGCATCATCGCCATGGCGATGAGCCTGTCGCACATCCTGCCGGTGGCCTCCTCGATCCTCCTCGCCGACGGCACCACCGGCATCTTCCTGTGGTCGATGGGATTCAACTTCACGGCGGGCGCGCTGCTGTGGCTCACCACGCGTCACCGCCGCCACGAGCTGCAGATGCGCGAGGGCGTCCTGCTCATCATCCTGGTGTGGGTGGGCGGCGCCCTGTTCGCGGCGGCGCCGCTCTACTTCGGCATCGCCGGCATTTCCTTCACCGACGCCTACTTCGAGTCCATGTCGGGGCTCACCGCGACCGGGGCGACGCTGCTCGAAGGCCTCGAACGTCTGCCGCCTTCGATCAACATCTGGCGCGCCGAGTTGCAGTGGCTGGGCGGCATGGGCGTGATCGTGCTGGTGGTGGCGATATTGCCCATGATCGGCGTCGGCGGGCGCCAGATCTCCAAGGCCGAGATACCGGGGCCGATGAAGGACGAAGCGCTGACGCCGCGCATGACGCAGACCGCGAAGGGTCTGTGGATCGTCTACGTCGCGCTCACTGTGGCATGCCTCGCCGCCTACCGCTGGGCCGGCATGTCGTGGCTGGACGCTCTGATCCACAGCTTCACCACGCTGTCCCTCGGCGGCTTCTCCTCGTACGACGCGAGCCTGGGCTACTTCGCTTCCCCCGCGATCGAGTGCGTCGCCATGGTCTTCATGCTGCTCGCGGGCGTCAATTTCGCGACGCACTTCCTCGCCTGGCAGCGGCGCAGTCCGGCGCCCTATGGCCGGGACTCCGAGCTGCCCTGGTTTCTCGGCGTGATCGCGGCGAGCGTCGCCGTCGTCGCCGTCGTCCTTCGCGCCAACGGCACCTACCCGGACTGGTTAGACGCGCTGCGCCATTCGGCGTTCCACGCCATCTCGGTCGGCACCAACACCGGCTATGCCACCACCGATTACAACCTGTGGCCGGTGTTCGCGCCGCTGTGGCTGATGTTCCTCGGCACCTTCGTCGCGTGCTCGGGCTCGGCGGGCGGCGGCATCAAGATGATCCGGGCGATGATCCTGTTTCGCCAGGTGTTCCGGGAATTCGACAAGCTCTCGCACCCGAACGCGGTGACGCCGCTGAAGATCGGCGGCCAGGTGGTGCCCAACCAGGTGGTGTTCTCGGTACTGGCTTTCTTCTTCGCCTGGCTGGCGACGCTGGTCAGCATGACGCTGCTGCTGACGCTGTCCGGCCTCGACGTCATCACCGCGTTTTCCGCGATCGTCGCCTCGTTGAACAACATCGGCCCCGGCCTGCACCAGGTCGGCCCCGCCGCCAACTTCTCGGTGCTCTCCGACTTCCAGACCTGGGTGTGCACCGCCACCATGCTGCTCGGGCGGCTCGAATTGCTGACGGTGCTGGTGGTGCTGACGCCGGCGTTCTGGCGCAAGTGA
>CAZOQY010000339.1:0-3396 GCA_964581835.1 uncultured Streptomycetaceae bacterium
TAACGTGTCCCGATCACCCGCGCGAGCAAGCGTCCGCTTGCGGGCGTCGGCTTGTGGATCGGGCGGTTATACCGCAACTTCGACGTAATCGACGCGGCTGGATGCCTGGGGAATGGGGGCGCCATCTTCGCGGAGCCCGGCGAGGTGAAACTCGATGGCCTCGCGAAGAACTTTCTCCGCGTCCTGAACCGTAGCGCCGGTCGCAACACAGCCCGGAAGGTCGGGTACGTAGCCGGAGAAATTACTTCCCGCCTTTTCAATCACGATCGCGTAGCGCATATCGACCTTACTTTTTGAGCCCAGATTGCTTGAGGATACTATTTAGCGTCCCAGGTGCCAAATCGTCGCTCGGTTTCCCTGCCATGGTGACCCGACCGGGTTTGGAAGGGTGCTTGAACTGCCTGTGACTTCCGCGAGTTGCGACAAGATACCAACCGTCGTCATGAATCAGTCGCAGTATCTCGCTGACTTTCATTTCGCAAGCATATCAGCGTGATCCGCAGGGGACAAAAGCGACTATTTGGTTGCGGTATAACTACAATTGGTTGATAAATATTAGATGACAGATATTAGTTGACACCAAGCGTGCTCGATATAAACCTGGTTCCGAAAGTATCTCTCTCTGCGCCTCTGCGGTTCAATTCAGCCTTTCACGGGTTTTGTAACCGGCTGAAGCTCAGCACGGTTCCGCCCCGCCAGCCACCCCGGCAGGATCGCCGAAAACAGTCCCGCCTTGCCGCCGGCGCGGACCACCATCAGGCCGTCCTCGTGGAATTTCGGCACCATTTCGCCGGCGCGGCTCGCGGGTATGCCTTCACCGATGCCGTCCTTGCCTGCCAGCAGTTCGGCGCCGGGACGGATCGTCGCTTCGTAGAGCGCGCGCTCGATACGCTTGCGGTCCCAGCCCGCTTCCTTGTAGATCGCGTAGTGCTCGGGCGAGAGCACGACGATGGCGCGCGCCGACTGCGTGAGCCGGTCGTGCCCCATCTTCACCAGCGACAACGCGAAAGACTTCGACAGGCCTTCCGGCGTGCGGGATTTCTGGTCCACGAACGCTTCCGGCCCGTGCCCCTGGAACAGCGTCACCGCCGAAACTCCGCGCGGCAGCCCGCGCGCCACCGACAGCGGCTCCCATTCAGGGTCGGACTCGTCCTCCGCGAAGCACAGCGTGTACTTGCTCGGCGCGCCGAGCGTGGAACGGTCGGCTTCGCCCGGCCGACCGCCGCCGACGTTCAGTACGATGAGGTTCAGCGCGCGGCCGATGGTCGCGTTGGCGCGGTTGCCCTGCCCCAGCGCGTTGATGCCGCTGTTCATGCCGATGTGCTTGGCGACCGGGCCGTTGACGATGATGATCGGGCTGGAGAAATAGGTGGTGGCCAGCACGCCATGTAGCGTGAACACCGGTTCCAGCGCTGCCTCGATCGCGGCAAGCAGCACCGGCATGTATTCCGGCTTGCAGCCGGCCATCACCGCATTGATCGCGACTTTCTCGATGGTGCAGTCGGCGAGGAACGGTGGAATCTGGCCGACGATCTCGCCGGGCTTGCGCGTCGTGCCCTTCAGCATCGCCAGCACGCGCTCGTCGGTGGGCGGTACGACCGGCAAGCCGTCGGTCCAGCCGCGCGCGTAGGCGAGCTCGACCGGGTCCTCGATTTCCGCGTATTCGATCTTGCGCGACGCGAGCGTGCCGCCCCTGTGCTTCGCTTCCAGTCTCTCGGCCACCCCGGGCTCGAGCGAGCGCGACCCTCACCCGGGCTGAAACGCGCGCAGCCCCTCTCCCAGGTCGCGGATGCCGGTCAGCCGCCGCCACGCTTCGCGGTCCCAGCCGACGACGCGCTCCGCCTCGCGGCCGCCCTCGAAGCGGATCAGCGTCGGCGTGAACTCGATGTTGTTGAGCCACGAGTGATCGAGTTCACGGTCGTCCACCACGCCGGCGACGCGGGACGGAAACTTCGGATCGTCCTGCGACACCACCTGGAAAGCCGGCAGCTTGCCGGCCACCTGCTGCATCACCGGCTCGATCAGGGTGCAGGCCGGGCAGGCGCGCTTGGAGAAGACGACCAGGCCGTCGGGCTTGAGCATGGATGAGTCCGGAGAATCGCGTTGCGTTATATATTAGCCCAACTATGACCGGTGTTTATCGGCGTTCATCGGCGGCTATCCTGATTTTGTTGACCGCCGCCTGCGCCCCGCTCGAATGGCGCAAGGACGGCGCGGATGCCGGCGCTCTCGAACGGGACACCCGGGAATGCCAGTCCCAGGCAATCGCGCGCGCGCAGCACGAAGCCCCGCTGTTCGGGCTTCCGCGGCCGCCGGTCGTCGGCATGGACACCCGCGGCCGCGTAGTCACCGGCCATGCCGGACGTTACGACACCGACCGGGCGATGCTCGAGCACGACCTCATGCGGCACTGCATGACGCAGCGCGGTTATGAACTTGCGCCGGTCGACAAACCCCGACCGGCGCAAGTTCATCCAGGATGAAACCCTCCATCGATATCGCCCGCCGGCGCGCCTTGCGGTTGATCGCGGGATGCGGCACTCTCGCGGTCATGGGAAACGAAACGAAAGCGCAGACATCCGTTCCGCTGAAACGGCCGATCCCGCGCAGCGGGGAGATGCTGCCCGCGGTCGGCGTGGGCACCTGGCAGACGTTCGACGTGGGGCCGAAGGCGCCCGAGCGCGCGGAGCTGACGGAGGTGCTGCGCCTGCTCGTGCAGGCGGGCGGCTCGGTGGTGGACTCCTCGCCGATGTACGGCAAGTCCGAGGGCGTCGTCGGCGACCTCGCTTCCGCGGCCGGGCTGCGCGAGAAACTGTTCTACGCCACCAAGGTCTGGACCAGCGGGCGAGAAGCCGGCATCAGGCAGATGGAAGAGTCCTTCCGGCTCATGCGCACCGAGCGCATGGACCTGATGCAGGTGCACAACCTGCTCGACCTCGACGTCCACGCGAAAACGCTGCGCGACTGGAAGACCTCGGGACGCCTGCGCTACATCGGCATCACCCACTACCACGACGGCGCCCACGCCGAACTGGAAAAGATCGTGAAGACGCGCGAGTGGGATTTCGTGCAGTTCAACTACTCGATGGCGGAGCGCGAGGCCGAGCGGCGCCTGCTGCCGGCCTGCGCCGACTCCGGCACCGCTGTGCTGGTCAACCGCCCCTTCTCGCAGGGCCACCTGTTCCCGAAGGTCAAGGGCAAGCCGCTGCCGGACTGGGCGGCGGAATTCGACTGCGCGAGCTGGGGCCAGTTCTTCCTCAAGTACCTGCTGGCCCATCCCGCGGTGACCTGCGTCATCCCCGGCACGCGCCGCACGACCCACCTCCAGGACAACCTGCAGGCGGGCGTGGGACGGCTCCCCGATGCGGCCATGCGGAAACGCATGACGGAATACCT
>CAZOQY010000340.1:0-3384 GCA_964581835.1 uncultured Streptomycetaceae bacterium
GGCCTGTCGGGCTGCGGCAAGACGACCATCCTGCGCATGATTGCCGGCGTGCTGAAACCGAAAACCGGAACGGTGAAGGTCGCCGGCCGCGCCATCAACGAACTCGACCGGGACGGGCTCTACGAGATGCGCAGCAAGATGGGCATGCTCTACCAGTTCGGCGCGCTGTTCACCGACCTCTCCGCGTTCGACAACGTCGCATTCCAGATGCGCGAGCACACCAGCCTGCCGGAAGCCATGATCGAGGATCTCGTGCTGATGAAGCTGAACGCCGTCGGGCTGCGCGGCGCCCGGGACATGATGCCCTCCGAGTTGTCGGGTGGCATGGCACGGCGCGTGGCGCTCGCCAGGACCATCGCGCTCGATCCCACGCTCATCATGTACGACGAACCGTTCACCGGACTCGATCCCATCTCGATGGGCGTCATCAGCAACCTGATCAAGCGCCTGAACGACGTTCTCGGCACGACTTCGATCATCGTCACGCACGACGTGCAGGAGTCGCTCAAGATCGTCGACTACGTCTATTTCATGTCGGACGGCGTCGTCGTCGCCGAAGGCACGCCCGAGGACATCCGCAATACGAAGGCGCCGTTCGTTCACCAGTTCGTCTGGGGCGAGATGGACGGGCCAATGCCGTTCCATTACCCGGGCGCCTCGTACGCGCAGGATTTGGGGATGAGCCTGGGCCTGGAGGGCGCCCGTGCTTGAGCGCGTCATGAAGGGGCTGCGCGGCGTCGGCAACCAGGTGGTGGGCGGCGTCTGGCGGCTCGGCTACGCGAGCCGGTTTTTCCTGGTCACCCTGCTGCGCTCGGCCACCAGCTTCCGCCGCTTCCGCGGCCTGACGTTCCGGGAAATCTATTTCGCCGGCGTGCTCTCGCTCATCATCATCATGGTCTCGGGCCTGTTCGTGGGCATGGTGCTGGCGCTGCAGGGTTACGAGACGCTGCAGAAATACGGCTCGGCGGAGGCGGTCGGCACCCTGGTTGCGCTCTCGCTGGTGCGCGAACTGGGGCCGGTGGTCTCGGGGCTGCTGTTCGCGAGCCGGGCGGGTTCCGCCATGACCGCCGAGATCGGCCTGATGAAGGCGACCGAGCAGATCTCCGCGATGGAGATGATGGCGGTGGACCCGATCGCGCGCGTGATCGGCCCGCGCTTCTGGGGCGGCGTGATTTCCATGCCGCTGCTTGCCGCGATCTTCAGCGCGATGGGGGTGTTCGGCGGCTACCTCATCGCGGTGGTGCTGATCGGCGTGGACGAGGGCGCGTTCTGGTCGCAGATGCAGAACGCCGTGGATTTTCGGCAGGATATCGTCAACGGGGTGATCAAGAGCGTGGTGTTCGGCGTGGCGGTGACCGCCATCGCGCTGTTCGAGGGTTACGATGCCCCGCCTACCGCCGAAGGCGTGTCGGGCGCGACCACGCGCACGGTCGTCACCTCCTCGCTTGCCATACTGGGGCTCGATTTCATACTCACCGCATTCATGTTCAAGGGAGTCTAGGCGCATGGACAGAACCACACTCGACGCATGGGTCGGCATTTTCGTCACCGTCGGCATTGCCGCCCTGTTCGTACTGGCGCTCAAGGTGGGCAATGCCAGCACGACGTTCAACGTGGGCGAGAGCTACCGCATCTACGCCGAGTTCGAGAACATCGGCGGCCTGAAGGTGCGCGCCCCGGTGAAGAGCGCCGGCGTGGTGGTCGGCCGGGTGAGCGACATCCAGTTCGACCCCAAGAAGTACGTCGCGCGGGTAAGCCTGAATCTCGACCGGCGCTACGAATTTCCCAAGGACACCTCGGTCTCGATCCTGACCTCCGGCCTGCTGGGCGAGCAGTACATCGGCATGGAGGCGGGCGGCGACAGCGCGTCGCTGAAGGACGGCGACACGTTGAAGCTCACGCAATCCGCCGTGGTGCTGGAGAAGCTGATCGGGCAATTCCTCTACAACAAGGCCGCGGAAGGCGGGTCCAAGTAAGAGACGAGTGACGGGTGACGAGTGAAAGGTGACCTTATGGTACTGAGACTGATGACGATGTTGCTGGCAACGCTGTTACTGGCGACGGCGCCGGTGCGCGCGCAGGAAATCGTGGCGCCGGACGTGCTGGCCAAGAAAGTGACGGACGACGTGTTGGCGGCGTTGCGCGCCGACAAGGAAATCCAGTCGGGCAACACCCGGAAAGTGGTGGAGCTGGTCGAGAAGCTGGTCCTGCCGAACTTCGATTTCGTGCGGATGACGCGGCTCGCGGTGGGGCCGAACTGGCGGCAGGCGAGCGGCGAGCAGCAGAAATCGCTGGTCAACGAATTCCGGGCGCTGCTGGTACAGACCTATGCCGCGACGCTTGCCGCCTACCGCAACCAGACCATCGAGTACCGGCCGCTGCGCATGCAGCCCGCCGACACCGAGGTCGTGGTCAAGTCGCTGATCAACCAGTCCGGCGGCAAGCCGGTGACGGTGGATTACAAGATGGAGAAGAACGCCACGGGGTGGAAGGTTTATGACGTGGTGGTAGCGGATCTGAGCCTGGTGCAGAACTACCGCGGCAGTTTCGAGACCGAGGTGCGCAAGGGCGGCATCGACGGGCTCATCAAGGCGCTGGCCGACAAGAACAAGCAGCTCGCCGCCGGGCAGGTCGCGGAGAAAAAATGATCGCGTGCGAGAACGGCCGCTGCTCGGTGCAGGGGCCCGTTACCCTGGAGCGCGCGGTGGCGCTGCTTGCGCAGGGCAACGGGCTTTTCACCGCGCCGCAGGTGACGGTCGATCTCGCCGCGGTCACCGAGGTGGATTCTTCCGCGCTTTCCCTGCTGCTCGAATGGCGGCGCGAAGCGGGCCGCAACGGCCGCTCGATCCGTTATCTCAACCTGCCCGCCAACCTGAAAAGCCTCGCCGATCTCTACGGCGTTACCGAATTGCTCGGCGGATAAGCGTTCGGTGTCAGCCGCGATCGAAGTCGAGCAGGTCTCGAAGCAGTACGGCGCGCTGCGCGCGCTCGACGCGGTCAGCCTGACGGTCGGGCGCGGCGAGTTCTTCGGCCTGCTCGGGCCGAACGGCGCCGGCAAGACCACGCTGATCCATATCCTCGCCGGGCTGACGCTGGCCACCGGCGGAAGCGCCCGCGTCATGGGCCACGACGTCGTCGGCGAGTACCGCGCAGCGCGGCGCGCGCTCGGCGTGGTGCCGCAGGAACTGGTGTTCGATCCCTTCTTCACGGTGCGCGAGGCGCTGACTTTCCAGTCCGGCTATTTCGGGTTGCGCGACAACCGGGCCTGGATCGACGAGGTGATGCATCACCTGGATCTGACCGGCAAGGCGGACACCAACATGCGCGCGTTGTCGGGCGGCATGAAGCGGCGGGTGCTGGTGGCCCAGGCGCTGGTGCACAAGC
>CAZOQY010000341.1:0-3379 GCA_964581835.1 uncultured Streptomycetaceae bacterium
CTGCGACGCCTTTTTCTTGTAGACCTGACCTGTGAAGGATGAACGATCAATGAAGCAGGGAACCCTGTACGCCTACGTCGGCGGTCGCACGCCGCGGGGAGAGCCGCCGCGCAAGCAGGCGATCAACGTCTACCGCGTGGATACGCGCACCGGCAAGTGGACGCACGTGCAGACCGTCGCCGACCTGGACAACCCGTCGTTCTTTACCTTCGACCGGCGCCGGCGCTTCCTCTACGCCGTGCACGGCTATTTCTCCGAGGTGAGCGCGTTCGCGATCGACCCGGAAACCGGCAAGCTCACGTTTCTCAACCAGCAGCCGACGCAGGGCAAGAACCCGGTCGCGCTGGTGACGTCGCCTGACGACCGCTACCTGGTCATCGCGAACTACGGCATCGGCGCGCTCGCTTCGTTTCCGATCAACGGCGACGGTTCGCTCGGGCCGATATGCGACCTCGTGGCGATGCCCGGGGAGCCGGGCCCGCACCGCACCCAGCAGCCGCACGCGCGCCCGCATCACGTCATCTTCGATCCGTCCGGCCGCTTCATCATCGCACCGGACAAGGGGCTCGACAGGACTCACGTCTACCGCATCACGGCCGACGGCAAGCTCGTCCCCAACGATCCGCCCGGCGTCGGCGCGCGCCCGGTCTCGGCGCCGCGGCACGTGGACTTCCATCCGAAGAAACCGGTCGCCTACGTCATCAACGAGCTCGACTCGACCATCACGACTTTCCGCTTCGACAAGCGCGGCGCGCTGACGCCCTTGCAGATCATGCCGACGCTGCCGACCTCGTACACCGGCAAGAACACGACGGCCGAGATCGTCGCGGCCGCCTCGGGGAAATTCGTTTACGGCTCGAACCGCGGGCACGACAGCATCGCCATCTTCTCGGTCAACCCGAGGGACGGCACGCTCAAGCCGCTGGCGTGGGAATCCACCCGCGGCAAGGGGCCGCGCTTCTTCGGCATCGAGCCCAACGGCAACTTCCTCTACGCCGCCAACGAGATGAGCGGGACCATCGTCACCTTCCGCATCAACAAGGCGACCGGCCGGTTGAAGGCGACCGGGCAGGTGATCAGGACTGATTGTCCCGTGTGCATCGTGTTCGCCACGCCGGGGAAGGCGCCCGGCGAGGGCCGGGCGAAAGGATGAAGGCTGAAGGATGATCCGCTGCGCGCGCATACTGTGCCCATGAACTGCGTCTCAGATACTACGTCGCAGATATTGCGTCTCAGGTACTACGTCTCAGATGCTACGTTTTAAGTACTGCGCCTTACCTGCGACGCTTTATCTGAGACGTCTCATCTGCGACGCTTCACCTGCGACGCCTTTTCGCCTTTCGCCTTCAGGCTGCGCGGTGCTCGCGACGCTGGCGCTGATTGCGCCCGCCGCGCCGGCGCAGCCGTACCCGGCGAAGCCGGTGCGCATCGTCGTGCCGCTGCCGCCGGGCGGGAGCAACGACGTGATGGCGCGCGTCGTGGCGGAGAAGCTCGCGCCGGCGCTGGGGCAGCCGGTGCTGGTGGACAACCGGCCGGGGGCGAGCGGCAACATCGGCACCGAGCTGGTCGCGCGCAGTCCCGCCGACGGCCATACCCTGCTGATGGCCAACACCGCCCACGTCATCAACCCGAGCCTGTTCGCGAAACTGCCGTACGACCCGATCCGGGATTTCACCGCGATCGCGCTGATGAGCTCGGCGAATTTCGCGCTGGTGGTCCATCCGTCGGTGCCGGCGCGCAGCGTGAAGGAATTCATCGCGGTGGCGCGTGCACGGCCGGGAGCGATTACCTTCGCCTCGGCCGGCAACGGCGCGCCGCATCACCTGGCGATGGCGCTGCTCCAGTCCATGGCGCGCGTCGAGCTCACGCACGTGCCGTACAAGGGCGCGGGTCAGTTCGTGCCGGCGCTGGTGACGGGAGAAGTGACTTCGGTCATCGGCGCGATCAACTCGCTGCTGCCGCACGTGCAGGCCGGGCGGCTGCGGATGCTCGGGATGGCGGGCAACCGCCGCGCGGCACTCCTGCCGGACATGCCGACGATCGCGGAGGCCGGGTTGCCGGGGTTCGCGCTCGACAACTGGGGCGGCATGCTCGCGCCGGCGGGAACGCCGCGCACCGTTGTCGAGCGGCTGAACGGCGAGATCGTCAGGGCGCTGCGCGACCCGGGCGTGGCCCAGCGCCTCGCCGCGCAGGGCATCGAGCTCATTCCCTCCACGCCGCAGGAATTCCAGTCGCTGATGAGCGCTCACCTCGCCAAGTGGGCGAAGGTCGTAAAGGAAGCGGGAATAAAACTCGAGTGACGGCTGACCGATTGCTGGCGACCGGCGTGAACTACTGCATTTCCTCCGGCACGCGGCGGCGCATTTCCGCGCGCGGCCGTTCCTGCATGGCGCGGCGTATCCTGCGGCGGTTCTCGGCGGCGGCCATGTTGCGCAGGCAGATGGCGAGGGCAGGGACGTGGATCGCGACGTCGAAGGGAATCCGCAACCGGGTGTGGGACCAGGCATGCTTCAGCGCGGATTCGGGCTCCGGGCCCGTGTCGAGGGGAAGCGCAAGCTGCTGGCTCATCGCAATCTCCTTACCGCTGGCTAGTCCTGCCTCCTTTAACGTTCGACACCCGGGAAGGGATGACGTTCGCGTAATATTTTTAGGGGCAGGTATTCAACAACCTGCGCCTTCATTCTCGTGTCTCACTTGAACGGATGGTCCCGTTTTGACTCAGAATGAGCGGTCACGGGTCACAGGGCAGAGCATGACCGACGAGTCCAGGATCGCTTCGAACCGGCGGGCGCGCGACGAGAAGAAGCAGGCGCACCTGCGCGCGATGATGGATCGCTACTCCGGGCAGTTCCGCGTGGCCGTGGAGCCGGTCGCGCCGTCGGTCGCGCGCGAGGTGCACGCCGCCATGGACGAGGTGCTGGAGCGGGACCGGAAGGCCAGTGCGGAGACCGGCGACATCCGCTGTGGCAAGGGTTGCGACCATTGTTGCCGCGGCCCGGTCGAGATCTGGCCGAACGAGGCGGCGCTGCTGGTCGAGGCCGCGCGCGCCGCCGGCATCGGGCTGGACACGGCGCGGCTCGAGCGCCAGGGCCGCTACGCCATGGACGCCTGGCGGCAGCAGTCCCCGGCCGACCGCGCCTGCGTGTTTCTGGGCGACGACGGCGCGTGCAAGGTCTACGAGTCCCGGCCCAACGCCTGCCGCAAGCTGCTGGTGGTGTCCGATCCCGCTTTATGCGACGCGGCGAAGCATCCGCCGGAAAGCGTCCGCCGCTGGCACAGCTGGGAAGCCGAGATCATGGAATCCGCCGCGCTGGAGGTTTTTGGCGCGGCCTTGATGCCGCGGGCGCTGCTGGCCGCGCTTGAAGGCGAAAGTCGAAAG
>CAZOQY010000342.1:0-3336 GCA_964581835.1 uncultured Streptomycetaceae bacterium
TCTCGGCGGAATGGCGCCTGTTCATCATCACCGGCTTCCTCGGCAGCCTGACGACCTTTTCCACCTTCTCGATCGAAGCGGTGGAACTGATGTCGTCGCAGCGCTACGGCTGGGCGCTCCTTCACGTCGGCGCCCATCTGGCCGGCTCGCTCGTGATGACGATGCTGGGCATCTGCACGGTGCGCTGGCTGGCCGCCTGAAGTCGTCGCCGGCCAGTGACATTCGAAGAGGTTTTCAGGCCGCTGTGCCAAGTCGGCCCGATAGCGTTTGATGGGTTCAGCGCTGATTGATCAGCGCGCGAGCCGCGTCGATCGTCTCTGTCGCGGTCAGTCCCACGGGGCCCGCGCCGTTGGCCGCGGCCCGGTCCGCTGCCGCGCCGTGCAGGTACACCCCGGCCAACAGGGCTGTCTTCGGCCCGGCACCCTGCGCGAGCAGGGCGGCAATGATGCCGGTCAGCACATCGCCCATGCCCGCGCTGGCCATGCCGGGATTGCCGGAGGTGTTGATGTGCCAGCTCCCGTCGGGGGCCGCGCAGATGCTGCCGGCGCCCTTGAGGACGACCAGGCTGCCGAAAATGCGGGCGAGCTTGACCGCGGCCCCGACGCGGTCGGCCTGAATGTCTTTCGTGGCCACGCCGAGCAACCGCGCGGCTTCGGCCGGGTGGGGAGTGAGCAGCGACGGCGCCTTGCGGTTCTTCAGCCGGCCGGCCAGCTTCGGGTCGAAGGCGACCAGATTCAGGGCGTCGGCATCCAGCACCAGCGGCAGCGAGGATTCCAGCGCCCAGCCGAGGTAGAACGCGGCATCCGGCATCTGGCCCAGCCCGGGGCCGACGGCCAGGCAGTTCAAATTCGTCAGTTTCATCACCTCATCGGCGGTGCGCAGCATCAGTTCGGGCTGCACGGGGTCGAGGAGAGGAGCATCACGCGCAATCAGCCCGGCGTAGACCCGACCCGCGCCCAGTTTCAGCGCTGCCCGCGCCGCGAGCAGCGCCGCGCCGACCATGCCGTGGTCGCCGCCAATCACGCCGACGCTGCCGTAGTTGCCCTTGTGGCTGTTCATGCGCCGCGGTTTCAGCGCGCCCGCCAGCACTTCGCGCCCGATCAGTGAGCCTTGGGTTGACCGGAGCGCAGCCGCGTCCAGGTCGAGCGCGCACAAGTGGATTTCTCCGCAGTGCGCGGGACCGTCGAGGGTGAACAGTCCCGGCTTGTATGAGATGAAAGTAGCTGTATGGGTGGCGCGGACCGCGCAACCCATTACACGGCCGGTGTCGGAATGCAGGCCGCTGGGCACATCCAGGGCGAGTATCGGCACTGCCAGCGCGTTCACCGCGGCTATCCATTCCGCGTAACGCCCGCCGACATCCCGCTCGAGACCGATGCCGAACAGTCCATCCACCACCAGTTCCCATTGCCGCGAAGGCGGGATGGAAGACGTGGTCGTGCCGCCGGCCTTGCGCCAGGCGGCCAGCGCGGCCCGGGCGTCAGCGGAAGGTTTCTTCTCGTCGCCCGCGAACACTACCGCAACCTTGAAATACCACTTCCTGAGGTGCCGCGCCACGACGAACGCGTCGCCGCCGTTGTTGCCCGGTCCGGCGAGCACCAGCACGGATTTCCCCGTGTCGCCGGCGATATCGCGGGCGATTCCCGCCGCCGCGAGCCCGGCCTTTTCCATCAGCTTCGGAGGGTTCTTGACCTTGACCGCCGCGGCCTCGATGGCGCGGACGTCGGCGGTGAGATAAACGGGCGTGCCGTGGGGCAGGGATTCAGCCATAAGTGTGTGTAGTCTAACGGCATTTCGGGTAGAATACGTTTTTAGCGGCTCAGATTTCAGGCATGTCGCCCATCACGAGGCTCCGGGGACGCAACGCTCTCTCGGCCTTCCGCGCAAGCAAGCTCTCGCAGTCCGTCACCGCCGCCGTTCCGCGCATTGCCGGCATCCGCGCCGAATTCTGGCATTTCGTTCAGTTCGCGCGCCCGCTGTCCGACGCCGAGTCGCGGCAACTCGATCGTATCCTGACTTACGGCCCCGCCGACGCTGCCGCCGCGGTCCAGGGCGATCTCCTGCTGGTGGTTCCGCGCATCGGCACCATTTCACCGTGGTCGTCCAAGGCCACCGACATTGCGCATCATTGCGGGCTGGAAGCGGTCCGGCGCATCGAGCGTGGTGTGGCGTACTGGTTCGCGGCCCGCGACGGCGCGGCGCTGGCGGCGGGAGAGCGGGCGGCCCTCGCGCCGCTGGTTCACGACCGGATGACCGAGGCCGTGCTGGCGTCGCTCGATGAAGCCGGCCGCCTGTTCGAGCACATCCGCCCGACGCCGCTGAAGTCGGTGGACCTCCTGGGCGGGGGCATCGCGGCGCTGGAACGCGCCAACCGCGAGATGGGGCTGGCGCTGTCGCCGGACGAAGTGGAGTACCTCGCGGAGCAGTTCGGCCGCATGCGGCGCAATCCGACCGACGTCGAGCTGATGATGTTCGCCCAGGCCAACTCGGAGCATTGCCGGCACAAGATCTTCAACGCCAGTTGGGTGATCGACGGGCAACCGCAAGACGCATCGCTGTTCGGCATGATCCGCACCACGCACCAGAGGAACCCGCGCGGCACGGTGGTGGCTTACTCGGACAACGCCGCGATCATGGAAGGGGCGAGCATCGCGCGCCTGCATGCGGCGGAGGGTGGCGAATATCGCTACGCGAATGACCTCACGCATACCGTGATGAAAGTCGAGACGCACAACCATCCGACCGGCATCTCGCCGTTCGCCGGCGCGGCAACGGGATCGGGCGGCGAGATACGCGACGAAGGCGCCACCGGCCGCGGCGCCAAGCCCAAGGCCGGGTTGACCGGCTTCACGGTCTCCAACCTGCGCATACCGGGTTTCGAGCAGCCGTGGGAGCGGGATGGCTGCGGCCGTCCCGGGCGCATCGCCTCGGCGCTGCAGATCATGCTGGAGGGGCCGATCGGCGGCGCCTCCTTCAACAACGAGTTCGGCCGGCCCAACCTGGCGGGCTACTTCCGCACCCTGGAGATCGAGTCCTCCGGCGTGGTGCGCGGCTACCACAAGCCCATCATGCTGGCGGGCGGCATCGGCAACATCTCGGACCTGCATGGAAGGAAGGCAGCGCTCCCCCCCGGAAGCCTGATGCTGCAGATCGGGGGCCCGGGGATGCTGATCGGCATGGGCGGCGGCGCTGCGTCGTCCCTCGGCGCCGGGACCAACACCGAGGACCTGGACTTCGACTCGGTGCAGCGCGGCAACGCCGAGATCCAGCGCCGTGCGCAGGAAGTCATCGACCGCTGCTGGCAGCTGGGCGAGGACAACCCGATCCTCTCCATCC
>CAZOQY010000343.1:0-808 GCA_964581835.1 uncultured Streptomycetaceae bacterium
CGTGCGACGGTGAGGGAAGATGGGCCGGCGCCGATGCAGGCGACGCGCTGCCCGTTCTTCTGCCTGGGCGCCTTGGGCAGCCGGTCGCGGATATCTTCCTTGTTGTCCGCGGCCACGCGTTTCAGCCGGCAGATCGCGACCGGCTCCGGCTTCTCCGCGTTGCGCTCCTCGACGCGCCCGCGGCGACAGGCGGGCTCGCACGGGCGGTCGCAGGTGCGGCCGAGAATGCCGGGGAAGACGTTCGATTGCCAGTTGACGAGGTAAGCGTCGCCGTAGCGGCCTGCTGCGATCAAACGGATGTATTCGGGGACGGGCGTGTGGGCCGGGCAGGCCCACTGACAGTCGACAACTTTATGGAAGTAGTCGGGCGCACCGATGTCGGTGGGTTTCATCCAGCTCCTTAGATGCCGTTCTTTTTGACTTAACGCTCAGACGGCTTGCCCGATGACAGCGCATCCACCTGACGCGGTGGCGAGATATTACTTCTAAGTGACCGTTTTGAAAAGAGTTTCTTACAAAACCCTGACAGCGGGACATGCACCGCGACGGTGCCGGGAGGGGGCTATGAACTCAAGCGAAACAGGCAGTTGCCTGCATGGCCACGTGACCGGCGGCGTTGGCCGTCCACAAATCGGCTTTCGAGCCGTCCGGGGAGGGGGTGCCGTTGACGGAAAAGCGCTCGAAGTGGAATACCGGGTGGAGTGCCCGGTAATTGAGCTGTTTCACCGGGCGGGAGTCGCTGCGGCGGCAAAGGTCGAGGATCAGGATGGTTTGCAGCGGGCCGTGCACGACCAGGCCGGGGTAGCCC
>CAZOQY010000343.1:818-3332 GCA_964581835.1 uncultured Streptomycetaceae bacterium
GACCTGGCGGCAATAGTCGAGATCGTAGTGGATGCGGTGGCCGATGAAGGTCAGCGCGGAATAGCGGAACAGCATGACCGGATCGGCGATGAGCTCGCGCCGCCAGTCGGCTTCGCGGGGAGCGGGACGCGGCGGCGGCGCGGGGTCGCCGGGCTTCGCCGCTTCGCGGTAGACGATGTCGTGTTCCTCCACGACGGCGATTTCTCCCGCCGCCGCAACGGTGTGGCGCACGGTGACGAAGACGAGCTTGCCGCTGCGGCCCTCCTTCGGCTCGATCGATACGATTTCCGAGTCGCGGCGGATGGCGTCGCCGATTCGCAGCGGACGCCGGAAGTCGATGCGGCCGCCGGCCCACATGCGGCGCGGCAGGCCGGTCGCCGGCAGAAAGCCGCCGACGCGCGGATGCCCGTCCTGGCCGAGTTCGGACGCGGGGCGCGCCTCGAGGAAGTACAACCAATGCCAGCCAGGCGGAATTGCATCGCCGGGCTTCGGCTCGGGATCATCCCGGTTCAAGGTGGCGGTCAGCCCGATGACGGGCCACGCGGTCGCCGTATCGGTGCGCGATTCGCGCCTGCCGATCCAGGCACGCAGGTTCCCGGTGCCGGCGGCGCTCATCGCTTGCCGCGCCGCGGACGTTTTTTCTCGACCGTCGCGCGCTCGATGCGGTAGTACTCCTCGAGGCCGATCAGATCCTCGACGCCCTTGCGTGCGGCGATGAATTCCGCTTTCGTCAGGCCGTTGAAATCGCCCGTCTCTTTCAGCTCGCGGAACGCCTCGCGCAGGAAATGGAAGTGCACGCCGACGGCCAGGATCGCGTCGATGCAGCCGGCGTAACCCATGTCGCGCAATTGCCCGTAGCTGTAGTCCGGCCTGCCGTCCCGGTTGCCGCGGCTTTGCACGTAGATCATCGGCAGGCGGCAGAGCCTGGGCGTCTTCACGGCCTCCTTGTGGCTCCGCGGGAAGATGAGGCCCATGTCCGCGCCGGCATCCGCGCCGATGTGCATACGTGCGATCGCCTCGGCGAAACCCTGCTCGCGGCAGGCGTCGGAGCGGGCGATGATGACGAAGTCCTTGTCCGACTCGTCGCGCTGCCGGCAGGCGAGCGCGATCTTGTCGCGGTAGCCGCGGCGCGGTATGTTGTGCGCGACGTAGGCGTGATAGTGCGCGCGCTTGGGGAAGAGCTGGTCCTCGATGTGAACGCCGGCGATGCCGGCGCGTATGCATTCGCGCACCGTGCGCATCGTGTGCAGCGGCTCGCCCCAGCCGGCGCCCGCATCCATGACCAGGGGCACTTTGACCGCGGCGGAAATGCGCTCCGCGACGCCGACCTGCTCGGTCATCGTCAGCAGCGGCTCGCTGATCGCGCTCATGCCACCGGTGACGAAGCCGCCGTTGTAGAGGGACTTGAACCCCAGGCTCTCGGCGATCCGCGCGGCGAGCGGGTCGTATACGGCGGGCAGTTCGAGGAACTTGCGCGCGCGCAGCAGCTTGCGCAACTGCGTCGTGGTCTTGGACATGCTATAAAGATAGCAGATACGGGAGATCGCCCATGGAATGGCTGCTCGATCCGCAAGCCTGGCTCGCTCTGGCGACGTTGACCGCGCTGGAGATCGTGCTCGGCATTGACAACATCATATTCATTTCGATTCTGTGCGGCCGGCTGCCCGAGCACCAGCGGGCGAAGGCGCGCACGCTGGGGCTCGCCTTCGCCATGCTGACGCGCATCGGCCTGCTGTTGTCGCTGGCGTGGATGATGACTTTGACTGCGCCGTTGTTCGAGATCCCCGTTCTGAACAAGCCGATTTCCGGGCGCGACCTCATCCTGATCGGCGGCGGGCTGTTCCTGTTGTGGAAGAGCGTGCACGAAATCCACAATTCGCTGGAAGGCGAGGAACATGTCGGCGGCGGGGTGGCGGCCACCGCGGCGACCTTCGGTTCGGTGATCGCCCAGATCGCGATCATCGACATCGTGTTCTCGCTCGACTCGGTGATCACCGCCGTGGGCATGGTGGACCAGGTGTCCATCATGGTCATCGCCATCGTCATCGCGGTGGGGGTGATGCTGTTCGCCGCCGGCCCCATCGGCGAGTTCGTGGACCGTCATCCCACGGTCAAGATGCTGGCGCTGTCTTTCCTGATCCTGGTCGGCGTGGCGCTGATCGGCGAGGGGTGGGACCTGCACATCCCCAAGGGATACATCTACTTCGCGATGGCTTTCTCGGTGGCGGTCGAAATGCTCAACATCCGGATGCGCGCGCGCAGGCGGGATGCCGTGCAACTGCGCAAGCAGATGCCGGGCGATCGCCCGGCCGGGCAATAGCGGCGACGGCCTAAAACGGGGCGCTGCCCACCAGGGTGGCGCGCTCCATGCGCCGGCGCTGCGGCAGCGCGTAGTCGATGACCGCGCGGTGCTGGGTGGAGCAGTTGTCCCACATCAGGAAGTCGCCGACGCGCCACTGGTGGCGGTAGACGAACTCGGGGCGCGTGCAGTGCTCGAACAGGCGCGCGAGCAGC
>CAZOQY010000344.1:0-3323 GCA_964581835.1 uncultured Streptomycetaceae bacterium
GTCGGCAAGAGCAAAGCGAAGGTTTACATGGAGACCGATACCAAAGTCACGTTCAACGATGTGGCTGGCGTGGATGAAGCCAAGGAGGAACTCACGGAAGTCATCGGGTTTCTGAAAGACCCGAAGCGCTACGGGCGGCTGGGGGGACGGGTACCCAAGGGCGTTCTGCTGATCGGCCCACCCGGGACGGGGAAAACATTGATCGCACGCGCGGTCGCGGGCGAAGCTGGCGTTCCGTTCTTTTCGATCAGCGGATCGGAGTTCGTCGAGATGTTCGTGGGCGTGGGCGCCGCGCGGGTCCGCGATTTATTCGAGCAGGCGCGAAAGAAAGCGCCGGCCATCATTTTTATCGACGAGCTGGATGCCCTTGGGCGGGCCCGGGGAGCTTATCCCATGGGTGGACATGACGAGAAGGAGCAGACGCTGAATCAACTGCTGTCGGAAATGGACGGCTTCGATACCAGCGCCGGGCTGGTGCTCCTTGCGGCGACAAACCGTCCCGAAATACTTGACCCCGCCCTCCTCAGGGCGGGTCGCTTCGACCGGCAAGTGCTGGTGGACCGCCCGGACAAGAAGGGCCGCGTGCAGATCCTCGAAGTGCATCTGAAGAAAGTGCAACTGGACCGGAACGCCGATCCCGAGCAGATCGCGGCCCTTACTCCGGGCTTCAGCGGCGCCGACCTCGCCAATCTGGTGAACGAAGCGGCGCTGCTCGCCACGCGTCGTGGCGCGGATACGGTAACACTAAGCGATTTCACCATGGCGATCGAACGCATCGTGGCCGGACTCGAAAAGAAAAACCGGCTGTTGAATCCCTACGAGCGCAAAGTCGTCGCCTATCACGAGATGGGGCACGCGCTGGTGGCGCTGTCGCTGCCCGGGATGGACCCGGTCCACAAGATTTCCATCATCCCGCGCGGCATCGGGGCGCTGGGTTACACCATCCAGCGCCCCACCGAAGACCGCTTCCTGATGACGCGCGAAGAGTTGGAAAACAAGATGGCGGTCTTGCTGGGCGGGCGCGCGGCGGAGAACGTGGTTTTCGGTCATCTGTCGACTGGCGCTGCCGACGATCTGACGAAAGTGACGGACATTGCCCGAAACATGGTCATGCGTTACGGCATGGAGAAATCGCTCGGTCACGTTTCTTATCAAGCCGACAGACCTGCTTTCCTCGCCATCCCGGACGGTATGCAGCGTAGCCGCGACTTCAGCGAGGAAACCGCACGGGAAATCGACCGTGCGGTGCGCAAGATCGTCGAGGTCGCCTTTGATAAATCCGTTTCGTTGTTGAAGCAGAAGCGTGATCTGCTCGATCGAGGGGCGCAGTTGCTGCTGCAGCAGGAAACGCTCAGTGAGGAAAATCTGAAAACGCTGCTCCGACCAGATGAGATCGCAACCGGCATGGTGCAACCGGCGTGAAAGCGAGTTCTTGTGCGGCGAGCTGCGGGATGACGGGCCCAGCGGCCATGGACTGCGCCCAAACGTGCGTACCGGTTCTGACCGCCGCCCCGGATGTCTATGACCTGTATACCGAAGGCGACACGTTGTATGACGCGATGCTCGCATCCATAGCCGCGGCGCGCTCGACGGTGCGTCTGGAGAGCTATATCTTTGCCGACGATGAAATCGGCCGCGAATTTGCCAACGCGCTCGAGGCGCGCGCGAAAGCCGGTATCAACGTACGTCTGCACGTAGACGCCGCGGGCGGGCTCTTTCTCTGGTCGCGACACCTGGGGCGCCGCATGCGCCAAGGCGGCGTCAAAGTACGCCGCTTCCACCGCTGGAGCTGGCGCGAGCCATTGCGCTACAACCGCCGCAATCATCGCAAGCTGCTGGTGGTTGATGACGAGCACGCTTACTTCGGCGGATTCAACATCCATCGCGAGAGTTCAGCCGCCGTGTTCGGAAATCAGCGGTGGCGCGACACGCATGTGCGCGTGTGCGGCGCGCTGGCAGAGCAGGCGGCCGGCCTGTTCGACGCCTTCTGGTGCGGAGACCGGCGCTGGCTGCCGGCAGATCGAGGGCCGGTCAACAGCCTGCTGTTACCCAATCACACGCGCACCTGCCGGCACCGGCTTCGCTGCGTGCTCGACCAGATCTTCGGAGCCGCTACCGCCCGGATCGATCTCACAACGCCCTATTTCGTGCCGGATTACCGGACGCAGCACCGGCTTATCGAAGCCGCGCGCCGCGGCGTCAACGTAAGACTGCTGGTGCCGGCCAAATCCGACGTGCCCCTGGCGCGGTGGGCGGCACGCGCCTCGTATTCTGTCCTGCTGCATGGCGGCGTGCGTATTTTTGAGTACACCTCCCGCATGTTGCACGCAAAAACCGCCGTGGTGGACGGAAGCTGGGCCACGGTTGGAACCGCCAACCTGGACTATCGCAGCTTCTTCCTGAACCACGAATTGAACCTGGTGTCGCGCAGCCCGGACCTGTGCGATCGTCTCCAGGCCCAGTTCGAGGAAGACCTGATTCAATCGCGCGAGATAATCGCCGCCTCCTGGCCGCAGCGGCCATCGATCGAGCGTGTTGCCGAGGCGGTGGGCTGGGCAGCGCGGCGCTGGTTGTAACAAGTCTCCCGATCACAGAATGAATCGACGATACGCAGATGAGTCCAGGCTCAACTTCACAGCTCATGCTCGTCATGGTCCTGTGGGCAGCTTGTTTTCCGTTGATTTCGCTAGCCCTTCCTTCATCGCCTCACCTCACACTCGCGGCGATGCGCGCCATTCTTGCCGGCGCGGCCCTGCTGACGCTCGGAGTGGCTCTCGGGCGTCCTTTCCCGCCCCGGATGTCACAGTGGGGCTGGATCGCCCTGACCGGGCTGGGCGCAACGACGCTTGGCTTTCTCGGCATGGTGCACGCTGCCGAGTTTGTTTCGCCCGGCATGGCAACCGTGGTCGTGAACGCGCAACCAATAGCAGCCGCATTGATCGCTTATTTTTTCCTGGGCGAGCGGCTCGCCACAAGACCCCGTGCCGGATTGATACTGGGCTTCGGTGGCGTGGCGTTGATGGCGCTCCCTCGCTTTTTTGCGCCGGGCGCGGACGGTTATGTGTCGGGCTTCGCATACCTGGGAATGGCAACTCTCGGGGTCGCGTTCGGCAATGCGATCATGAAATACCTGGCTCACAACGTGGACGCCATCATCGCCATGGGATTGCAGCTGCTGATCGGCAGCATCCCTCTGGCCATGGCCGCATATCTGCTGGAGGACGCCAGCGCGGTGCAGTGGTCGCCACAATTCGGCTTCCTGCTGATCAGCCTGGCGCTCGCGGGCACCGCGCTGCCTTACTGGCTCTGGTTCTCGATCCTCA
>CAZOQY010000345.1:0-3315 GCA_964581835.1 uncultured Streptomycetaceae bacterium
AGCCGACCTCCGCGCTCGACCCCGAAATGATCAACGAGGTGCTCGACGTCATGGTCGAGCTCGCGCACGAAGGCATGACCATGATGGTGGTCACGCACGAGATGGGCTTCGCGCGCAAGGTCGCGAACCGCGTGATCTTCATGGACAAGGGAGAGATCGTGGAAGACGCGCCGAAGGAGGATTTCTTCGGCAAGCCGCGCTCGGAGCGAGCGCAGCTGTTCCTGTCGAAGATCCTGCATCACTAAAAGAAGCTATTGAACCGCCAAGACCGCCAAGAGAAACAAGATAAAATCAGACCAACAATAAAAACTCAAAGATCAGATTCAAAAAGAAACGGCTGGGAAAATGCCCGGCCGTTTTTATCATGGTTCTCTTGGCGCGCTTGGCGGTTCAATATTGCCGTCTCGCCTCTCTCAGTGTTCTCTGCGGTTCAATTATTGATCTTGCTTTCCCTGGCGGCCTTGGCGGCCTTGGCGGTAAATTCAGTTTTTGCACACCCGGTCCGCCAGCTTCCGCAGGAAATCGTCGCAACGCGCGATCTGGTCGAGTTCCACGTATTCGTTGGGCTTGTGCGCCTGCAGGATCGAGCCGGGGCCGCACACCACGGTCGGAATGCCGGCTTCGTGGAACTGCGAGGCCTCGGTGCCGAACGACACCTTGCCGATCTCGCTGCTGCCCGTCAGCTCCTGCGCCAACGCCACCACTTCGGCCTCCGGGCCGGTATCAAGCACAGGGTTGGCGGACAGCGGCTCGATGATGAAACCCGCCGCGGCGTGGACCGCGCGCATTTCCGGCTCCAGCCGGGTCTTCACGTAATCCCGGAACTCGTGCAGCAGCCGGCCGGGGTCGTCACCCGGCAGACAGCGAAACTCGAAATCGAACACGCATTCGTGCGGGATGACGTTCAGCGCGGTGCCGCCGCGGATCACGCCGGTGTGGATGGTGGTGTGGGCCACGTCGAAGCCGCGGTCGTACGGACCCTGGTCACGATGGCGGCGCGCGAGGCTCTTCAAGAAAGCCACCGCCTCCGCCGCGTATTCGACCGCGTTGACGCCGTGGGGCGCGTACGCCGAGTGGCCGGCCAGCCCGCGCACCGTGCAGCGATAACCGGTCTTGCCCTTGTGCGCGATGACGGGACGCATTTCGGTCGGCTCGCCGACGATGCAGGCGCGCGGACGGATGCCGGCCGCGCGCAGGTCGGAGATGAGCCGCGTCACCCCGAGGCAGCCCACTTCCTCGTCGTAGGAGAACGCGAGGTGCAGCGGCGTTTTCAATCCTCGCTCCATGAATGCCGGCACCCGCGCCAGCACGCAGGCGATGAACCCCTTCATGTCGGAGGTACCGCGCCCGTAGAACCGGCCGCCCTTCTCCACCATATTGAAGGGATCGGTGTCCCACGCCTGACCCTCGACCGGCACGACGTCGGTGTGGCCGGAGAGCGCGATGCCGGCTTCGCCGCGCGGGCCGAGCGTAGCGAACAGGTTGGCCTTGCGCCGGCCGTCGTCGTGCGTCAAGCGCACGTCGGCGTCGTAGGGTTTCAGGGTGTCCCGCACGAAATGAATCAACTCGAGATTCGAATCGTGGCTCACCGTCGGGAACGCGACGAGCCTGCGCAGCATCTCCACGCTGGGAAACAAGCTGCCGTTGCGGGAATCGGTCATTTCGGAGGAGTCGCTAAAAAACCAGCATAGGCAGCGACGGCGGCAGTGTCAATCGCGAAGCGATATCAGTTACACTCGCCTGTAACATCAGTGACACGATAAGGCGTGACGCGATGCTGCGTGACGCGGCGGGGCGTGACACGATGATGCGTGATTACTGACAGAGGCACTGTGTTGCTGTTATCCGCGTTACTCCGCGCGTCTCCGCGATTCCGATCGGCTTTTCTTGGCGGTCTTGGCGTCTTGGCGGTTAATTGCCTCTCAGCCGGCGCGCACGCGGCGGAACTGAAGATCGGCCTCTCCGCCGACGTAACGACGATGGATCCCCACTTCATCGCCGCGCAGCCCAACCTGACCGCGCAGCATCACGTCTTCGACACGCTGGTGCAGACCGACGCGAAGAGCCGCCCGGTGCCCGGCATCGCGACCTGGCGCACGCCCGACCCGCTCACTTGGGAATTCACGCTGCGCAAGGGCGTGAAATTCCACGATGGCGCGGAACTCACCGCCGAGGACGTGGCGTTCTCGCTCGAGCGCCCGCTGACGATCAAGGGCAGTCCGGGCGGCTTCCAGACCTACGTGCGGCCCATCGTCGCGAAGGAAATCGTGGACCGTTACACCATCCGCTTGAAAACGGCGGCCCCATACGGCGCCTTGCTGCAGGACCTGGCCGAAGTGATGATCGTCTCGAAGAGAGCGGCGGCGCAGGCGACGGGCGAAGACTTCGACCGCGGCAAGGCCGCGATCGGAACCGGCCCTTACAAGCTCGCGCGCTTCGCCCGCGGCGACCGCATCGAGTTCGCGCGCCACGACGATTACTGGGGCGGCAAGCTGCCGTGGGACAGGCTGACGCTGCTGATCCTGCCGAGCGACCCGGTGCGCACCGCCGCGCTGCTCTCCGGCCAGGTGGACGCCATCGAGCACGTGCCCACCGCCGACATCGCCAGGCTGCGCAAGGATGCCGGGTTTCGCCTGGAGCAAACCGTGTCGTGGCGCACGATACTGCTGCACCTCGACCAGCAACGCGACCGGCCACCCGGCGTCGCGTCGAAAGCGGGCAAGCCGCTGGCGCAAAACCCGTTCAAGGACATCCGCGTGCGGCGCGCGATGTCGAAGGCGATCAACCGCGAGGCGATCGCCGCGCGCGTGATGGAAGGACTGGCCGTTCCCGCCGGCAACGTGCTCTCCCCCAGCGTCATCGGCCACGACCCGGCGGTCAAACCCGAGCCGTACGACCCGGAAGGGGCGAAGAAGCTGCTGGCGGAAGCGGGCTACGCCGACGGCTTCGCGGTCACCCTCGGCGCGCCCAACAACCGCTACATCAACGACGAGCAGGTGGCGCAGACCGTGGCGCAGATGTTCACGCGCGTCGGCATCGTCACCCGGGTCGAGGCCATGCCGCTCAGCATTTACTTCGGCAAGGCGCGCAACCGGGAATTCGGCGTGTCCCTGCTCGGCTGGGGCTCTCGCGCCGCCGACCTCGCGCTGCGCTCGCTCGCCGCCACCGCCAATCCCGACCGGGGCTACGGCGCGTGGAACTGGGGCGGCTACGCCAACCCGAAGCTCGACGAACTGGTCGCGCAGTCGCTCGGGACCGTAGACCCGGCGCAACGCGAAGCCGCCGCCCGCGCTGCCAGCGCCCTCGCCGCGCGCG
>CAZOQY010000346.1:0-1333 GCA_964581835.1 uncultured Streptomycetaceae bacterium
CTGGCATGGCTGCCGTTCGACGACCTGCTGCGCCAATCCGATTTCGTCACGATCAATGCGCGTCTCACCCCGGAGACGCGCCACCTGTTCGGCGACCGCCAGTTCGGCCTGATGAAACCGACGGCTTACCTCGTCAACACGGCGCGCGGCCCGATCGTGGACGAGCAGGCGCTGGTGCGCGCGCTGAAGGAAAAGCGCATCGCCGGCGCCGGGCTCGACGTCTACGAACACGAGCCCCGGCCGCACCCCGAGTTGCTCCGGATGCAGAACGTGGTGTTCACGCCGCATACCGGCAGCGCCGTGCGGGAGCTGCGGGAGTCGATGGCCCACGTGGTCGTGGACAACATACTGGCGCTGGCCGAAGGCCGGCGCCCGCCCAATTGCTATAACCCCGAGATTTACAAGTAAACCCAAAGGAAGCAGGCATGGCTACCAAGGCAAAAGTGGTACTGACGGACTACGTCTGGGAATCGCTGGACGTGGAGAAGAAGATACTCGACGGCGTCGGCGATCTCGTGCCGATGCAGACCAGGAAGCCGGAGGAATTCCTCGCCCAGGCGGCGGACTGCGACGCGCTGCTCAACACCTACGCCGGCCCGATCACCGCCGACGCGATGGCGAAGATGCCGAAGTGCCGCATCATCGCCCGCTACGGCATCGGCGTGGACACTATCGACCTCGACGCCGCCACCGCCGCCGGCATCATCGTCACCAACAACCCGACCTATTGCATCGAAGAGGTAGCCGAGCACACCATGGCGCTGCTGCTCGACAGCGCCCGCAAGATCGCGTTCTACGACCGGCAGGTGCGCGCCGGCGCCTGGGCGGTGCCGCCGGGCAAGCCCCTCTACCGTCTCGTCGGCCGCACCCTCGGGCTGGTCGGCTTCGGCAACATCGCGCGCCAGGTGGCGGTGCGCGCGGCGGCTTTCGGCATGAAAGTCCTCTACGCCGACCCGTTCGTGAAGGAGGGCCAGTTCCCCGAGCCCGGCCGCAAGGTCGAACTCGACCAGCTGTACGGCGAATCCGATTTCGTGTCCGTCCACCCTCCCCTCACGCCGCAGACCCGCGGCATGATCAACGACGCGGCGTTCTCGAAGATGAAGCCGGGCGTGGTGCTGATCAACTGCTCGCGCGGCCCGGTGGTGGATACCGCCGCACTGGTGCGGGCGCTCGACGCGAAAACCATCGCCGGCTGCGCGCTCGATACCACCGATCCCGAGCCGCTGCCCGACCCCCACCCGCTACGCGGACGGGACAACGTCATCATCAACCCGCACGTCGCCTGGTACAGCGAGACCGCGATGGTCGGCCTGCAGGCCGGCGCGCCGAACGA
>CAZOQY010000346.1:1433-3315 GCA_964581835.1 uncultured Streptomycetaceae bacterium
AACGCGGCGATCGTCGGGCTGGGCTGGTGGGGCAAGAACATCGTTGAGTGCGTGCAGGGCAAGAGCGGCAAGCTGCGCTTCGTCCACGGCGTCAGCAAGGAACTGGATGCCGCGCTGCCGCTCGCGGAGGCCCATGGCTTCACCCTCAGCGACGATCTCGACAAGGCGCTCGCCGACAAGCGCGTCGAGGCGGTCGTGCTGGCAACGCCCCACTCCCTCCACGCCGACCAGATCGTGCGCGTTGCCGCCGCGGGCAAGCCGGTGTTCTGCGAGAAACCGCTGTCGTTGAAGCGCGCTGACGCGGAACGCGCCATCGCCGCCGTCGCCAGGGCCGGCGTCCCGATCGGGGTCGGCCAAAACAAGCGTTTCTGGCCTTCCATGGTCGAGCTGCGCCGCGTCGCCGCCAGCGGCATCCTCGGCCGCGTGATGCACGTCGAAGGGCACTACAGCAACGAGAATTCCGGCCTGCACTTCTCCGCCTGGCGCGACTCGCCTGCCGAATCTCCCGGTGGCGGCATGACCGGCACCGGCATCCACCTGCTCGACGCCTTCGTCGGCCTGGGCGGGCCGGTAGCCGAAGTCCGGGCGCAGGTCGTCTCTTTCCGGCCGGGCCAGGACCCGCGCGACGCCGCCTCGGTGATGTTCCGCTTCCAGAACGGCCTCTCGGGCTATTTCGGCCTGGTGCGCGCATCCCCCTTCTACTGGCGCGTGCAGGTGTTCGGCGACGAGGCTTCGGTCGAAGCAATCGGCGAAACCGAAGTGATCGTGCGCACGAAAGGCGGCAAGGTCGAGCGCCGCGAGTTTCCCAGGGTGGATTCGCTGCTGGCCGAATTCGACGCCTTCGCCGATGCCGTGGCCGGGCGGGCGCCTTACCCCATCACGCCCGCGGAAATGGTCAACACCATCGCTGCGTTCGAGGCGGTCATCCAGTCGATGGAAACCGGCAAGCCGGTTTCCATAAAATAAAAAGCGGGCCATCCGGCCCGCTTTTTTGTCGATGCGCCTGCTTACAGAGCGCGTTCCAGTTGCTCACGCTGCTCGTACAGCTCCTGCGGCATGCGCGCCTTGAGTTTCTCGTACAGTTCGGCGTGGTCCTTCACTTCCCTGCGCCACGCCACGGGATCGACCTTCGTCAGTTCCTCGAAACGCGCGCGGGTGAAGCCCTCGAGCCCGCCCCATTCGAGGTCTTCGTAGCGCGGCTGCAGGCCGATCGGCGTTTTCACCGCGTCCGCCTTGCCCTCGACGCGGTCGATGACCCACTTCAGCACGCGCATGTTGTCGCCGAAGCCCGGCCAGATGAACTCGCCCTTGTCGTCCTGCCGGAACCAGTTGACGCCGAAGATCCTCGGCTGCTGCTTGAGACTCTTGCCGATTTTCAGCCAGTGCTTGAAGTAATCGCCGTAGTGGTAACCGCAGAACGGCAGCATCGCGAACGGGTCGCGCCGCACCACGCCCACCTCCCCCACGATCGCCGCGGTGGTCTCCGAGGCCATCGTCGAGGCCATGTACACGCCGTGCGTCCAGTCGAACGCCTCGCTCACCAGCGGCACCGCGGTCGCGCGGCGCCCGCCGAACAGGAACGCGCTGATCGGCACGCCCGCCGGGTTTTCCCAGTCCGGATCGACGCAGGGGATCTGGCTCGAGTGCATGGTGAAGCGCGCGTTGGGATGCGCCGCCTTGCGCCCGCAGCCGGGCGTCCACTGCTTGCCCTGCCAGTCGATCAGTTCCTTCGGCGGCTGCTTGGTCAGGCCTTCCCACCACACGTCGCCGTCGGGCGTCAGCGCGACGTTGGTGAAGATGGTGTCGTGCGTCACCGCTTCGAGGCAGTTGGGATTGGTGAACTCCGAGGTTCCTGGCGCCACGCCGAACGCGCCGGCTTCGG
>CAZOQY010000347.1:0-3306 GCA_964581835.1 uncultured Streptomycetaceae bacterium
CGGGCGGGGGCGGGAATGGCTGCGCCACGCGCTCGCCTACAACGCCGGGCGCATCGCGACCTACGCGATCGCCGGCACGCTGACCGGCGGCATCGGCGGCGCCGGCCTGGCGCTGCGCGGCGCGCCGCTGACGCAGCAGGCGCTGCTCGTCGCGATGAGCACCTCGCTCATCCTGCTCGCGTTCTACGTCGCGGGCTTCGCTCCGTTCGTCCACGGCGTCGAGCGCGCCGGTGCCGCGGTCTGGCGTCGCGTGAGCCCGGGGGCAGGCCGCTTCCTGCCCGCCGACACGCCGGGACGCGCCTTCGGGCTCGGACTGGTTTTCGGGTGGCTGCCCTGCGGCATGGTTTACATGGTGTTGATCGCCGCGCTGGCGACCGCCGACCCGCTGCAGGGCGCGATGGTGATGGCCGCCTTCGGGCTGGGGACGCTGCCCAACGTGCTGGCGATCTCGGCCTGGTTCAAGTACGTCGCCGCGGCCGCGAAAGCGCGGATCGCGCGCGTGCTGATCGCCTGCGTCATCGGCGCGATGGGCGTCGCGGGCATCCTCAAGGCGACGCAGCCGTCGGTCGTCTCCTTCCTCGGCCAGTGCCTCGACATTCCGGGCATAGGCGCACTCTTCGGTGCTCATTGACATGAGCCCGTCACGAGTCACGAGTCGCGAGTCGCAAGTCGCGAACCACGAGTCACAGGTCGGGACCCGTGACTCGAGACACGAGACCCGCGACTGTTTTCACTGCGGGGAAGCAGTTCCTCCCGGCAGCCGTTTCGAAACCGTGATCGGCGGCGCGCCGCGGCCGATGTGCTGCGCCGGCTGCGCGGCCGTGGCGCAGGCCATCGCCGACAACGGGCTCGCCGCGTATTACGAGAATCGCAGCACGCCGGCGCGGCGGGAAGTGGCGGCCTCGGACATGCCGTGCGAACTGGCCGTCTACGACATCGAGGACGTGCAGAAGCCGTTCGTGCGCCGGGGCGAGGGCAATACCCGGCAGGCGACGCTGCTGGTCGAAGGCATTACCTGCGGCGCCTGCGTCTGGCTGATCGAGCGCAGGCTCGCGCGTTGCGACGGCGTGCTCGGCGCGGCGGTCAACCTGTCCGCGCGGCGGGTGCAGGTGGAGTGGGACGAATCGCGCGCGCATCTCAGCGCGATCCTGCAGGCGATCAACGAGCTGGGTTACCGCACCCGGGGTTTCGACGCCGCGGCAGGCGAATCCGCCGCCGCGCGAGAGCGCCGCGCCATGGGGTGGCGGCTGTTCGTGGCGGGGCTCGCCATGATGCAGGTCATGATGTACGCGGTGCCGGTCTACTTCGCCGGCGGCGACATGACGCGCGACATCGAGCAGCTCATGCGCTGGGCCGGCTTCGTGCTGACGGTGCCGGTCATGCTGTGGTCGGCCGCGCCGTTCTTCTCGAACGCGTGGCGCGAGTTGAACGCGCGGCGCGTGGGCATGGACACGCCCGTGGCGCTGGGCGTCGCCGTCGCGTTCGCGGCGAGCGCGTGGGCCACGGTCGGCGGGCACGGCGAGGTCTGGTTCGATTCGATCATCATGTTCGTGTTCCTGCTCCTCGGCGCCCGTTATCTCGAGATGATGGCGCGGGCGCGGGCGGAGGAATCGCAGCGGCGGCTGGTGAGACACACGCCGGCGGTCGCCGATCGCCTCGTGCCCGGCCCCGGTGTGTCCGTCACCGAGCGGGTCGCCGTGGCCCGTCTCGCGCCCGGCGATCTCGTCCTGGTTGCGCCCGGCAGCATCGTGCCCGCCGACGGCAGGGTGACGGTCGGGGCGAGCGCAGCCGACGAATCGCTGTTGACCGGGGAGGCGCGCCCGGTTGCCAAGCGCGCGGGCGATGCGGTGATCGGCGGCAGCATCAACCTGGCGAGCCCGCTCACGGTGGAAGTGACGCGCGTCGGGCCGGACTCGGTGCTGGCCGGCATCGTGCGGCTGATGGACCGCGCGCAGGCGGGCAAGCCGCGCATCGCGGAGATGGCGGATCGCGTCGCGCCGTGGTTCGTGGCCGCGCTGCTCGCGGTGGCATTGACGGCCGGGGTCGCCTGGTACTGGATCGACCCGCAGCGCGCGCTGTGGGTCATGGTCGCGGTGCTGGTGGTGAGCTGCCCGTGCGCGCTTTCGCTGGCGACGCCGGCGGCGCTGGCGGCCGCGACCGGCGCGCTGCACCGGCAGGGCATCCTGATCACGCGCGGTCACGCGCTCGAGACGCTGGCCCGGTCCACTCACGTCGTGTTCGACAAGACCGGGACGCTGACGCAGGGACGCCTCTCGCTGATCGGGATCATGCCGCTCGGCGCGCGCGGCCGCGACGAGTGCCTCTCGCTGGCGGCGGCGCTCGAGCGGGGATCGGAGCACCCGATTGCGCACCCCCTGATCGCGGCGGCCGCCGGTCTCGCCCGGGTCGCGGCGGAGGACATCAGGAACCATCCGGGGCAGGGCATCGAGGCGCGCGTGGCCGGCAAGCGCGTCCGGATCGGCAGCACCGCGTTCGTCGCGGACCTGGTGTGGAAAACGCTGCCCGACGAACTGGTGTTTGCGGCCGCCGACGTCACCGCCGTGGTCCTTGGGGACGAGGACGGCTACCTCGCGCTCTTCACGCTGGGCGACGCGCTGCGACCCGGCGCGCGCACTCTCGTTCGCGAACTCGAGGCCCGCGGGAAAACCGTGTGCCTGCTGTCGGGCGATCGCCGCGAAACCACGGCGCATATCGCCCGGGATCTCGGCATCCACGCCGTGGCGGGCGAGGCGGGGCCGGAAGCCAAGCTCGCCTTCGTGCGCGCGCTGCAGTCGCGCGGCGCGGTGGTGGCCATGGTGGGCGACGGCATCAACGATGCGCCCGTGCTGGGGCAGGCGCAGGTCTCGATCGCGATGGGCAGCGGCACCGACCTCGCGCACACCAGCGCGGACATGGTGTTCCTCGCCGACGATATTTCCCGGCTGTCATCGGCGTTCGACACGGCGCGCGACACCCTGCGCGTCATACGCCAGAACCTGGGCTGGGCGGCGGCCTACAACGCGGTCGCGATTCCGCTGGCGGTCGCGGGCTGGATTACGCCGCTCGCGGCCGGTATCGGCATGGCGGCTTCTTCCCTCGCCGTGGTGGTCAACGCGTTGCGGCTGCGCGGCGCGGGCGGCCTGTTTGCCTCCCGGTCGCGGCGCGACGATCCGCCCGTCCTGGCGATACGGCGAGGGTAACCGGCATGGACATCCTCTACCTGTTGATTCCGCTGTCGATCGTGCTGGTGTTCGCGGCCGCCGCGGTGTTCTGGTGGGCGCTCGGCAGCGGTCAGTTCGAGGACCT
>CAZOQY010000348.1:0-3276 GCA_964581835.1 uncultured Streptomycetaceae bacterium
CCCGATCAGCACGCCGAACCAGACGAGGTCGATGCCGAGCTTCGCCGCCACCGGCGCGAGCAGCGGGATGACGATGAACGCGATCTCGAAGAAGTCGAGGAAAAACGCGAGCACGAAAATGAAAATGTTGACCGCGATCAGGAAGCCGGTCACGCCCCCCGGCAGCGAGGTCAGCATGCTCTCGATCCACAGGTCGCCGTCGACGCCGCGGAACACCAGCCCGAACACGGTAGCGCCGATCAGGATGAAGATCACCATCGCGGTGATGCGCATGGTCGAGCCCATGCCCTGCCACAGCAGGTCCCGGGTGAGCCGGCGCTGCGCCGCGGCGAGCGCGATCGCGCCGACGGCGCCCATCGCGCCGCCCTCGGTGGGGGTGGCGACTCCCATCAGGATCGTTCCCAGCACCAGGAAGATGAGGACCAGCGACGGCACGATGCCCCGCAATATTTTCCGCGCCAGCGGCCAGCCCCTGAGCGTGCGTGCTTCGGGCGGAAGCGCGGGCACGTAATGCGGCCTGAACACGGACACCAGGAAGATGAACAGGCAGAAAAGGAGGATCTGCACGATCGATGGCCCGATCGCGCCGGCGTACATGTCGCCCACCGACTTGCCGAGCTGGTCGGCGAGCACGATCAGCACCAGCGCCGGCGGTATCAGCTGGGTGATGGTGCCGGACGCCGCGATGACGCCGGTCGCGATTCGCGTGTTGTAGCCGTAGCGCATCATCACCGGCAGCGAGATCAGGCCCATGGCGATGACCGAGGCCGCCACCGTGCCGGTGATCGCGCCGAGCACGGCGCCGACGGCGATCACGGCATAAGCGATGCCGCCGCGCACCGACCCGAACAGCTGGCCCGCGCCCTCGAGCAGGTCTTCCGCGAGACCGCAGCGCTCGAGTATCGCGCCCATGAGGGTGAAGAAGGGGATCGCCAGCAGCAGGTCGTTGGAGAGGATGCCGAAGACGCGGTCCGGCAGCGCCTGCAGCAGGGCCATCTCGAAGAAGCCCAGCTCGATGCCGATCAGGCCGAAGAACAGGCCAACGGCCGCGAGCGAGAACGCCACCGGGTAGCCGATCAGCATGAACACGATCAGCCCGCCGAACATCAGCGGTCCCATGATTTCCCGCGTGATCACTGCAGCGGCCTTTCGTAGCGGGCGTCGAGCTGGATGTGGCCCGATAGCGCCGCCGCCCGCTTGATGATCTCGGAGATGCCCTGCAGGGTGAGCAGCAGGAAGCCCAGGGGGATCAGGATTTTCACCGGCCAGCGCAGCAGCCCGCCCGCGTTGCCCGAGACCTCGCCGACGTGGTACGAGTTGATGAACAGCGGCCAGGACAGCCAGCCGATGATCACCGTCATCGGCAGCAGGAACAGGACGCCGCCGACGAGGTCCAGCCACAGCCGGGCGCGGTCGCTGTAGCGGCTGTAGAACACGTCAACGCGCACGTGCTCGTTCATCCTCAGCGTGTGCGAGGCGCCGAGCATCACCATGCCGGCGAACAGGTACCACTGGATTTCGAGCCAGGCGTTGGAGCTCAGGTTGAAGCCGTAGCGCATCAACGCGTTGCCGGCGCTGATCGCGCAGGCGGCGAGGACCAGCCAGTTGGCGAGGAGGCCGATTTTCTCGTTCAGCGTGTCGATCAGCCGGGAGAATTGGAGCAGGGCGTTCATGAACGGGGGTCGTTCCTGCGGAGATGATACTGACGCAAGCGCATGAATAGCAATCTTTTTTGAGCAAGGTTACACTCAGTCATCCACCCATGACGATTCGCTCCCTCAACGGCACGCGCGGCATGGCGGTCGCGCCGCACGCGCTCGCCGCCCAATCGGCGCTCGATGTCCTGCGCGAGGGCGGCAACGCGCTGGAAGCGATGATCGCCGCCGCGGCGACGATCCCCGTCGCCTACCCGCACATGAATTCGATCGGCGGGGACTCGTTCTGGCTGGTGCACGCGCCGCGCAAGGCGCCGCGCGGCATCGATGCCTGCGGCGCTGCCGCCCGCGCGGCTTCCATCGATTGGTACGCCGCGCGCGGCATCTCGCAAGCCATCCCGTTCCGCGGCGGCATCGCCGCCAACACCGTCGCCGGCACGATCTCGGGCTGGGACGCCGCCTACAGAATGTCGCGCCGGTGGGGCGGGCGCCTGCCGTTGACCCGCCTGCTCGCCGACGCGATCCATTACGCGGGCGAGGGCATCGCCGTCACCGCCAGCCAGTCGACCGCGACCGCGGCCAAGCGCGGCGAACTCGAGGTCCAGCCCGGCTTCCGCGAAGCCTTCCTGCCGGGCGGCGTTGCCCCGCCGGCGGGCAGCCTGTTCAGGCAGCCGCGCCTCGCCGCAACGCTCGCGCGCCTCGCCCGCGCCGGGCTCGGGGATTTCTATACGGGCAGGATCGCGAAATCGATCGCGCGCGATCTCGCCGTGGTCGGCAGCCCGCTCGTCGCCGACGATCTCGCGCGGCACCGCGCGAAGGCGGTGGCCCCGCTCTCGCTCAAGCACTCGCTCGGCACGGTCTACAACCTGCCGCCGCCGACGCAGGGCCTGGTGTCGCTGCTCATCGTCGGCATGCTCGATGCGCTCGAGGCCGGCGCCGCGGGCCCGGCGAGCGCCGATTACGTGCACCTCGCGGTGGAGGCGACCAAGCGCGCGTTCGCGGTGCGCGATCATTGCCTCACCGACCCGGCGTACATGACGGTCGACCCGCAGGCGCTGCTCACGTCGCGGAAAGTGCGCGAGCTCGCGGCGGACGTCGACCGCGGCCGCGCCGCGCGCTGGGGCGCGGGCCGGCCGCCGGCGGACACCGTCTGGATGGGCGTGGTGGACGGGGCGGGGCGCTCGGTCTCGATGATCCAGAGCATCTACCACGAGTTCGGCTCGGGCGTGGTGCTGGAGGAGTCCGGCATCAACTGGCAGAACCGCGGCTGCAGTTTCTCGCTCGATTCCGCGGCGCTGAACAGCCTGCGACCCGGGCGCAAGCCCTTTCACACGCTGAATCCCGCGCTCGCGCTGCTCGACGACGGGCGCACGATCGTCTACGGCACCATGGGCGGCGACGGCCAGCCGCAGACGCAGAGCGCGGTGTTCACGCGCATCGCGGTGTTCGGCATGGACCCGCAGCAGGCGGTCGCGGCGCCGCGCTGGCTGCTCGGGCGCACCTGGGGCCAGACCAGCGATTCCCTGAAGCTCGAGTCGCGTTTTTCCACCGGCGTCGTCGCCGATCTCGCGCGCCGCGGCCACGAGATGGAAGTGCTGGGCGAGTTCGACGAGGCGATGGG
>CAZOQY010000349.1:0-3274 GCA_964581835.1 uncultured Streptomycetaceae bacterium
TTAATCCTGTCTATTGATGATGTTGACGGGTTTTCAGGCTGTCATTATTTCTTGATCCTGTCTATTTATTGACGTTGTGAAGACACTCAACATTATTGGTTCGGGCCGGGTCGGCCGGGCGTGCGGCCGGTTGTGGGCGCGGGCGCGCGTGTTCGAGATACAGGACGTGCTGACGCGGTCCCTGGAGAGCGCCGGCGAAGGCGTCCGGTTCATCGGCGCGGGGCGCGCGGTCGGCCACCTCGACGAGATGCGGCCCGCCGACGTGTGGATGATCGCAACGCGCGACGATGCCATCGTGCCGAGCTGCGTGACGCTCGCCGTCTCCGGCAAGATCGTGCCCGACGACATCGTGTTCCACGTGAGCGGGGCGACGCCGTCCGGCGACCTGCGCCCGGCGCAGGAGCGGGGCGCGATCGTGGCCAGCGTCCACCCGATCAAGACCTTCACCGATGCCGAGGCGGCCGCGCGCACCTTCGCCGGCACGTACTGCGCCGCGGAAGGCAACGCGCAGGCGCTGGAGGTGCTGAAGCCCGCGTTCGAGCGGATCGGCGCGAAAGTCTTCGACATCGCCGCGGAGCTGAAGCCCGTCTATCACTCGGGTGGCGTGCTGGCGTGCAACTACCTGGTCGCGCTGATCGAGGCCGCGCTGCGCGCGCACGAGAAGGCGGGCATCCCGCGCGACGCGTCGCTGAAAGCGCTGGAGCCGATGGTGCGCGAGACGGTAGACGCGATTTTCGACAAGGGGCCGGCGAAGGCGCTGACCGGGCCGATCTCGCGCGGCGACGTTGCCACGGTCCGGCGCCAGCTCGACCAGGTCCGCGCCTGGGACCCGGAAATCGGCGCGCTCTACCGCGGTCTCGGGCTGATCGCGGTCGCCCTCGCCGAATCCGACCGCCGCATCGAGCCCGCGCGCGCGGCCGAGCTGCGCGACGCGCTTGCCGGGAAGTAAACTGGCTCGAATCACGACTCACGATTCACGAATCACGCTTTCGATGCCTCTCAAGACCGTCAGCGGCAAGCACGCCGACCCGCGCAAGGGGCGCGGCGCGGGCATCAACCCGGAAGGCCGTTTCGAGAAGATCGACCGCGAGGCGTTCGACGACGGCTGGGAGAAGGCAGATGAAGACCTGCCGCCGCTCAAGACCCACGTCACCGAAGAGCGGGCGAAGAGCATCATTTCCCGCAACGACTCGCCCGACATTCCGTTCACGCAATCCATCAATCCGTACGCGGGATGCGAGCATGGTTGCATCTACTGCTACGCCCGCCCGTCCCATGCTTACCGCAACCTGTCTCCCGGCATCGATTTCGAGACGCGCTTGTTCGCCAAGGTCAACGCGGCTGAAAAGCTGCGGGAGGAGCTGTCGCGGCCGGGCTATCGCTGCGAGGTGATCTCGCTCGGCGCCAATACCGATCCCTACCAGCCGATCGAGCGCCAGTACAAGATCACCCGCGGCATCCTCGAGGTCTGCGCGGAGTTCAACCAGCCGGTCGGCATCGTCACCAAGAACGCCCTGGTCGAGCGCGACATCGACATCCTGGCGCCGATGGCGGAGAAGAATCTCGCGGCGGTGTACGTCTCCTGCAACAACCTCGACCACGATCTTGCGCGGCGCCTCGAGCCGCGCTGTTCCGCGCCGACGCGGCGGCTGGAGGCGATGCGGCGCCTGTCGGACGCCGGCATTCCCGTCGGCGTGATGGTCGCGCCGGTGATCCCCTTCCTGACCGACCACCAGATCGAGCCGGTGCTGGAGGCGGCCTGGGCGCACGGCGCCCGCGGCGCCGGCTATATCCTGATGCGGCTGCCGTGGGAAGTGAAAGACCTGTTCCGTGAGTGGCTCGAGCGCAACTACCCGCTCAAGGCCGCGCACGTCATGAGCCGCGTGCACGCGATGCGCGGCGGGCGCGACAACGATCCGAATTTCGGCAGCCGCATGCGCGGGGAGGGCGAACTCGCGAAGCTGCTGGCGCAGCGCTTCCGCATGGCGTGCGAGCGCCTCGGCTACAATGCCGGCCGGCGCAACGTCTCGCTCGACACCACGCGATTCCGGCGTCCCGCGCCAGCGGGCCAGCTCTCGCTGTTTGGCGACGAGCAACGAGTAACGAGCAACGAGCAACGATGAAGAACGAGGTAAAACTCTACGTCGGCGAGTCCCTGGGCAAGTACGGATTCCCCAACGGACACCCGTTCGGGCCGGACCGGCAGGCCGCGTTCTGGAAGGAAGCGGTGAAGCGCGGGCTCGACAAGCGCGCCGCGATCACCGACCCGCGGATGGCGGCGCAGGACGAGCTGCACCGCTTTCACACGCCCGAGCACGTGGCGCTGGTAAAAGAAAAGTCGGAGGACGGGCACGGTTTGCTGGACCACGGCGACACGCCGGCCTGCCCGGGCATCTACGAGGCGGCGGCGACCGTGGCAGGCTCGGCGCTGCACGGCCTCGACACCATCATGAGCGGCGGCGCGCTGCGCACGTTCCAGCCGATCGGCGGGTTGCATCACGCGCGGCGCGAGACGGCGGCCGGGTTCTGCGTGTTCAACGACGCGGGCGTGGTGATCGACACCCTGCGCAGCCAGTTCGGCATCCGCCGCATCGCCTACGTGGACATCGACGTGCACCACGGCGACGGGCTGTACTACCCGTATGAGGATGATCCCGACCTCATTTTTGCCGATATCCACCAGGACGGGCGCACGCTGTATCCCGGGACCGGACACGCGCACGAGACCGGCAAGGGCGCCGCGAAAGGCACCAAGCTCAATATCCCGCTGCTGCCGGGGGCGGGCGACAAGGATTTTCTCGAAGCGTGGCCGCGGGTCGAGGCCCACCTGCGTCATTTCAGGCCGGAGTTCATCCTGTTCCAGTGCGGCGCCGACAGCCTCGCGGGCGATCCCCTCGCGATGCTGCAATACACCCCGATGCCGCATGCGTATGCGGCCAGGCGCCTGTGCGCGCTGGCGAACGAGATGGCCGGCGGGCGCATCATGGGCTTCGGCGGCGGCGGTTACAACCGCGCGAACCTCGCCGCGGCGTGGTGCGGGGTGCTCGACGAGTTCATCAAGGGCTCCGGCTAGTCCGCGCGTCACGATGGCAGGAGAGAAACAGCCGCCGCGCGTTGGCGTACTCGACCAGTCCCCGGTCATCAGCGGGCACACGCCGGCGCAGGCGGTGCACGAGACCATCCGCCTCGCGAAGGCCGCGGAACAGCTCGGTTTCCACCGCTACTGGCTCGCCGAGCACCACGCGATCGCCGCGCTGGCCGACCCCTGTCCCGA
>CAZOQY010000350.1:0-2472 GCA_964581835.1 uncultured Streptomycetaceae bacterium
GCTGAATGATGAATGATGAACCGATCGTGCGCGTCATTTCGTCATCCTTGTTGAGTGATCACCGATTCCCGGCCAGTGCCCGGTCGAGCCCGGTCAGCAGTTCCTCGAAGTCCTCCAGCGCATTGTAGCGGGGCGCGGCGGCGAGGTGCGGGGTGACGATGACGTTGCGAAAAGCGAGCAGGGGGTCGTCCGAGTGGCCGGGCGCGTCGTAGTGGGGGTCCATCCCGAAGCCGCCGAGCCGGCCCGCGCGCAGCGCCTCGAGCAGCGCCTCGCGCTCGACCAGCGGCGGGCGCGAGATATTGACGAGGATCGCCCCCGGCTTGATCAGCCCGAACTCGCGCCGCCCGACGATGCCGCGCGTCGAGTCGGTCAGGGGCAGGTGCAGGCTGATGAAGTCGCTGGAGGCGAGCAGCGCGTCCAGCGGCGCGTAGGCGATGCCGAGCCCGGACTCCTCCCGCTTCGCCATCCGGTTGCGCCGGGTGTAGACGACGCGCATGCCGAACGCGGCTGCGCGCAGCGCCATCTCGCGCGCGATCTCGCCGAAACCGACGAGCCCGAGCTGCTTGCCGTAAAGGGTGCGCGTGCCGGTGACGCGCGCCCAGTTTGCGCTGGCCGTGTGCGCCCGGTCGTACTGCGTGGGCGACCAGCCGGCCGCCTGCAACTGCTCGATGCTGACGAGGCCCGCCGTCTCGCGGATCTTGCGGGCGAGCGCCAGCATCAGGCCGAATGCGTGCTCGGTGCACGCGATGTTGGCGCGCCGCCGCAGGGTCAGCACCCTGATGCCGCGACGCCGGCAGGCGGTCGCGTCGATGCCGGAGAGTACGACGCCGTATTTCTGGATTACGCGCAGCGTTTTTCCCGCCGCCGCGATCTCGGGTTTGCCCACCGCGAGCGATTCGGTGACCACGGCGGTGGCGCCGGGCAGGGCGGCGAGCAGTCCCGCCTGGTCCGGCACCAGCCGCACCTCGGCGGGGTAGAGACGCTTCAACCGCGCGCGCAGGCGCTCGCACCAGCCGGCGAAATCCGGTTCCTCGTGCGCGAAGAAATGGCAGAAGGCCGCGAGACGCGCCGCCGGCGTCGCCGGGTCCAGGATGACCTGGATGAGACGCGGGAAGGGGTCGTCCTCGACCACGACCACCGGTCGTCGTCCGTTTCCCGTTTCCCGTTTCCCGTTATCCGTCTCTTGTGCTTGTCGGGTTTTCATCGCTGTGCGCGTTCGGACGGGAAACGGAAAACGGGAGACGGGTCACTTCTTTTCAGACTGGATGCCGAGCGCCATCAGCACCCGCGTATGCATGTTGTAGGCGGCGATCAGCACGGTCGCGTCCACGGTTTCGCGCTCGCTGAAATGCTCGCGCAGCGTTCCGAACGTCCCGTCCGTGACGGCGACGTCGCGGGTCATGGCGTCCACGTAGGCCAGCAATGCGTGGCCGCGCGCGTCGAACGCGCCCGCCTTGACCGTTCCCGGTCCCCGCATCGCATCAATTTCCTCCGGGGTGACGCCTGCCGGCGCCGCGTATTGCGTCTCGTGGACTTTCCAGACGTAATCGCAGCCGTTGAGCGTCGCCACTCGCATGATGACGAGTTCGCGCACGCGGTCGTCGAGGCCGGTCTTCCAGCGCACTGCGTTGTTGAAGTCGAACCACGCGGAAGCAAGTTCCGGCGTGTGCATCAGCGCGCGGTAGAAGACGTGGAGCTGGCCGCCGCGGGCGCCGCGGATTTTCCCGGCCAGCGCGGCGATACCGGGCGTGGCGTTTTCGTCTATCAGCTTGACGCGCGCCACTGCACTATATTCGCTTGGCCAGCTCGACGGCCTTGCCGATGTAGGTGGCGGGGGTGAGCGCGAGCAGACGTTTCTTCTCCGCGTCCGGGATGGCGAGCCCCTTGATGAGGGCGTGCAGGGTGTCGCGCGTGATGCCTTCCTTGCCGCGGGTCAGTTCTTTCAGCTTATCGTAGCCGCCGGTCAGGCCGTAGCGCCGCATCACGGTCTGGATCGGCTCGGCCAGCACTTCCCAGTTGGCGTCGAGGTCCGCCGCCATGCGGGCACGGTCGGCTTCGAGCTTGTTGATTCCCCGCAGGCAGGAATCGTAGCCGAGCACGGCGTGGCCCAGCGCAACACCCATGTTGCGCAGCACGGTGGAGTCGGTGAGGTCGCGCTGCCAGCGGGAAACCGGGAGCTTTTCGCTCATGTGCTTCAGCAGCGCGTTGGCGATACCGAGATTGCCTTCGGAGTTCTCGAAGTCGATCGGGTTGACCTTGTGCGGCATGACCGAAGAGCCGACTTCGCCTTCCTTCACCTTCTGCCTGAAGTAGCCGAGGGAGATGTAGCCCCAGGCGTCGCGGTCGAAGTCGATCAGCACGGTGTTGGCGCGGGCGCAGGCGTCGAACAGTTCGGCGATCGCATCGTGCGGCTCGATCTGGATGGTGTACGGATTGAATTCCAGGCCGAAGCCCTCGACCAGTCCCCGCGCC
>CAZOQY010000350.1:2482-3240 GCA_964581835.1 uncultured Streptomycetaceae bacterium
GGCGAGGTGCGCGTTGTAGTTGCCGACCGCGCCGTTGAACTTGCCTGTCAGCTTCACGCCGGCCATGCCCGCGCGGGCGCGCCCCAGACGATGGACGACGTTGACCAGTTCCTTGCCCAGGGTGGTCGGGCTCGCCGGTTGCCCGTGAGTGCGCGCGAGCATCGGGCAATCGGCCAGTTCCTGGGCGAGGCCCGCCAGCTTCTCGACGATGTGGTCGAGCGCGGGCAGCAGCACCTTTTCGCGCGCGTGCTGCAGCATCAGCGCGTGGGCGAGGTTGTTGATGTCCTCCGAGGTGCAGGCGAAGTGGATGAACTCCGCGGACTTCATCACTTCCTTGTTGGCCGCGAGTTTCTCGCGCAGGAAGTATTCGACCGCCTTGACGTCGTGGTTGGTCTTCGCCTCGATCTTCTTCACCGCTTCGCCGTCCGCCTCGGAGAACTTCGCGGCCACTTCGTCGAGCTGGGCCAGCGTCGGGGGCGAGAACGGCGGCACTTCCTTGATCGCCGGGCTGGCGGCCAGCGCTTTCAGCCATTCGATTTCGACCCTGACGCGCTGCCGGATCAGGGCGAGCTCGCTGAACGCCTCGCGCAGTCCGGACAGCTTGCTGTGGTAGCGGCCGTCGAGGGGGGAGAGGGCGGTGAGCGGGGAGAGCGCCATGACGGACGGTTGCGTAATCGATGGGAAATTTTACCACGGTGCATATCCACGGCCGCACCCGGTATCTGATCGCGCAAGCGGGGTATTTGATCGCGCAAGCG
>CAZOQY010000351.1:0-3240 GCA_964581835.1 uncultured Streptomycetaceae bacterium
GGTCAAGATCGACGGCTCGAGCACGGTGTTCCCGATCACCGAAGCGGTGGCCGAGGATTTCCAGAAGTCCAAGAAGGGCGCGATCAAGGTGACGGTGGGGATCTCCGGCACCGGCGGCGGCTTCAAGAAGTTCTGCCGCGGCGAGACCGATATCTCCAACGCTTCGCGCCCCATCCTGAAGAAGGAAATGGATGACTGCAAGGCGGCCGGTATCACTTACCTCGAAATGCCGGTGGCTTACGATGCGCTGACGGTCGTGGTCAACCCGAAGAACAGCTTCGTGCAGAGCCTTTCCGTCGCGGAACTGAAGAAGATGTGGGAGCCGGCCGCCCAGGGCAAGGTCACCAACTGGAACCAGATCAACCCGGCTTTTCCCAGTGCGCCGCTGAAACTTTTCGGCGCCGGTGCGGATTCGGGCACGTTTGATTACTTCACCGAGGCCATCACCGGCAAGTCGAAGTCGAGCCGGGGCGACTTCACCGCGAGCGAGGACGACAACGTGCTGGTGCAGGGCGTCTCGCGCGATGTCAACGCGCTGGGCTTCTTCGGTTTCGCCTACTACATCGAGAACCGCGACAAGCTCAAGTCGGTCCCGATCGTGGACAAGCCGGGCGGCAAGGCGGTCCTGCCTTCGATGGAGAACGTGCTGAACGGCAGCTACCAGCCGCTCGCCCGTCCGATCTTCATTTATGTCAACGCGGCCTCGATCAAGAAGCCGGAAGTGAAGGAATTCGTCGATTATTACAACAAGCAGGGCGAGAAGCTGGCGAAGGAAGTGAAATACGTCCCGCTGCCGGCCAAGGCCTATGTCTACAACCTCGAGACGATGGGCAAGATGCGCCTCGGCACCAAGTTCGAGGGTGAGAACAAGGTCGGGCTGACCATCGAGCAGTTGATGAAGCTGGAAGCCAAGCTGTAATTCACGGGCCGCCCGGCAGTGCGGGAGGGGGCGCCCCTCCCGTTTTTTTGGGGTGTGGTTGGCCCGCGCCTAACCTGAGATAATCCGCACCAAACAACAGAATGTCCACGATTTCCCGGGCCGACAGGATAGGGGTTTTGCCGGATACTTTTGTCAGTGACCGCCTGGCGCGGCGCAAGCTGCGCAACGTCAAGGAACGCATCATCGAGTTCCTGCTGTTCCTCGCGGCGTGCGTTTCGGTGGCCACCACGATCGGCATCGTGGTCATCCTGCTCAAGGAATCGCTGATTTTCTTCCAGCAGGTGTCGTTGTGGACTTTCCTCACCGATACCCAGTGGACGCCGCTTTTCGCCGATGCGCATTACGGCATCCTGCCGCTGTTGTCCGGGACGCTGGTGAGCTCGACGGTGGCGTTGCTGGTGGCGATTCCGCTCGGGACCATCATCGCCATCTATCTTTCGGAGTTCGCGCCGTTCTCGGTGCGCGAGGTGGCGAAGCCGTTTCTGGAAATGCTGGGTGGCGTGCCCACTATCGTTTACGGCTATTTCGCGCTGTTGTTCGTCACGCCGCTGTTGCAGAAAATTTTCCCCGAGTTGCCCGGCTTCAATCTGCTGTCGGCCGGGCTGGTGATGGGGATCATGATCATTCCGTACGTGAGTTCCGTGTCCGAAGACGCGATGCGCGCCGTGCCGATGGCCCTGCGGGAGGGCTCCTATGCCATGGGCGCCACGCGCTTCCAGACTGCGATCCGTGTCGTGACACCCGCGGCATTTTCGGGCATCGCCGCGGCCTACATCCTTGGCATCTCGCGCGCGGTGGGCGAGACCATGATACTTGCCGTCGCGGCCGGCATGCAGCCCAATCTGACCTGGAACCCGATGGAGCCGGCGGCCACCATCACCGCTTACATCGTGCAGGTCGCTCTCGGCGATTTGCCGCACGGCTCGCTCGCCTACCAGACGATTTTTGCCGCCGGGCTGACATTGGCGCTCGTGACCCTGTTCTTCAACGTGCTGGGCCACATGCTGCGCAAGCGCTTCCGCCAGGCGTACTGACATGACGAACGCCGCTCCCGACGTCCGGAAAATTCGCGCCCTGATCGCATCGCACAAGCGCTGGGACCTGATTTTCTCGATGCTGGGCCTGCTGGCGCTGATGGTCGGCGTTCTGACATTCGTGGCGCTTTTCGGCCAGATGGTGGCGGAAGGCGCCTCGCGGCTTTCGTGGGATTTCTTCACGAACTTTCCCTCGCGCAAGCCCGACCAGGCCGGGATCCTGTCGGCCTGGGTCGGCTCGACCCTGGTGATGCTGGTGACAGCGGCCACGGCGGTTCCACTGGGCGTCGCGGCTGGCATCTACCTGGAGGAATACGCGCCCAAGAACTGGATGACCGACCTGATCGAGATCAACGTCACGAACCTGGCGGGCGTGCCGTCCATCATCTACGGCCTGCTGGCGCTGGGCTTGTTCGTTTACGGGTTCGGGCTGGGGCAGAGCATACTGACTGCCGGGCTCACGCTGGGGTTGCTGATCCTGCCGGTGGTCATCGTCGCCACGCGCGAAGCCATTCGCGCGATACCCGCCGCGATTCGCGAAGGCGCCTACGCGCTGGGGGCCACCAAGTGGCAGACCACTTCCGACCACATACTCCCGTATTCCCTCGCGGGCATCCTGACCGGCGTCATCATCGGCATGGCGCGTGCCATCGGCGAGACCGCCCCGGTGATCACGATCGGCGCGCTTACCTTCATCGCGTTTCTGCCGGCGGCGCCGCTGACGGGTGAGCCGCCTGCCGGGTTGCTCGACTGGATCATGTCGCCGTTTACCGTGATGCCGATCCAGATGTTCAACTGGACTTCGCGTCCCGAGGCAGCATTCCACCAGAATGCGGCTGCGGCGGGCCTGGTGCTGGTCGTGATGACGCTGTCCATGAACGCTATTGCCATTTACATCCGTTATCGGTTGAGAAAGAACATCAAATGGTAGCCACGCTTGCTCCGGAAATGAGCGCAGCCGCAATCGCGCCTGCGCTGGCCCCCTCCAGGAAGTCGGAGTCGAAAGATCTCAGCTTCTACTACGGCTCATTCCAGGCGCTGAAGGGCATCAGCATGCCGATCTACGAGAAGAAGGTGACGGCGCTGATCGGCCCCTCGGGCTGCGGCAAGTCCACCTACCTGCGCTGCTTCAACCGCATGCACGATCTCTACCCGGGCAACCGTTACGAGGGCAACATCATGCTCTACCCGGACAACACCAACATCCTCAATCCGGACGTCGACCCGATCGAAGTGCGCATGCGCATCAGCATGGTGTTCCAGAAG
>CAZOQY010000352.1:0-3227 GCA_964581835.1 uncultured Streptomycetaceae bacterium
CGCGATCGCGCCCGCCAACTACCTCAACCAGCCGGTGACGGTGGTCGAGCAGGTGCTGACCGGCACCTTCGCCGACGGTCTCGGCAACGTGCAGAAGGTGCCGAACCGGATCGATTTCGATCCGTTCCCGTGGCAATCGTTCGCGATCTGGATCCTCACCCAGATGAAGCGCTGGGGGCAGATCAAGGGCGACGTCGATTACGCCAGGGTCGCGCGCGAGGTGTTCCTCGCCACCGACGCGGTCAAGCTCATGAAAGAGGTCGGCCTGAAGCCGCCGGCGACGACCACCAAGAAGTTCACGGTGATGGGCAAGGAGTTCGACCCCGCGAAACCCGACGCCTACATCGCCAGCTTCGCCATAAAGCGAACGGCGTGATTCGTGAATCGTGATTGGTGAATGGTGAAACCATGAAGGGCTTGCAGATCTGGGGTGCTCCGCTGCTGTCGGTCGCGATCCTGCTCGCGTTCCTCGCGGTTTGGCATGCGGCCACGCGGCAGGAGGCGGGCGCGCAGGTGGTGGACACCGAGTACGCCAAGCTGGTCGGTTCCGAGGCCGCCACCGGCAAGAAGTCGGCGTTCCCGACGCCCGCCGAGGTCGGCCGCAAGATCTGGGGGCACGTCACCGACCCGTTCTACGACAAGGGCCCCAACGACAAGGGCATCGGCATCCAGCTCGCCTTCTCGATTGCGCGCGTGCTGACCGGGTTCCTGCTGGCCGCGCTGGTGGCGATACCGCTCGGCTTCCTGATCGGCATGTCGCCGCTGGTCTACCGCGCGTTCGACCCCTTCATCCAGGTGCTGAAGCCGATCTCGCCGCTCGCCTGGATGCCGCTCGCCCTGTTCACGCTCCAGGACAGCGGCATTTCCGCGATCTTCGTCATCTTCATCTGCTCGATATGGCCGATGCTGATCAACACGGCGTTCGGCGTCGCCTCGGTGCGCAAGGAGTGGCTGAACGTCGCGAAGACGCTCGAGGTCGGTCACCTGCGCAAGGCCTTCCGCGTGATCCTGCCGGCGGCGGCGCCCACCATCATGACCGGCATGCGCATCTCCATCGGCATCGCCTGGCTGGTGATTGTCGCCGCCGAGATGCTGGTGGGCGGCACCGGCATCGGTTACTTCGTATGGAACGAGTGGAACAACCTCTCGATCGCCAACATCATCAGCGGCATCCTCGCCATCGGCCTGGTCGGCATGGTGCTCGACCTCACGCTGGCGCGGCTGACGAGACTCGTCACTTTCCCGGAGTAGCGCGCATGGACCCGCTGATCAGGATCGAGGGCATCGCCAGGCGTTTCACCGGCCGCGACGGCGCCGTATCGACCGTGTTCGAGGACGTGCACCTGTCGGTCGAGCAGGGCGAGTTCGTATGCCTGATCGGGCATTCCGGCTGCGGCAAGACCACCATATTGAACGTGCTGGCCGGCCTCGAGCCGGCATCGGACGGCTACGTCTTCGTCGGCGGGCGCGAGATCCGCGGCCCCAGCCTCGACCGCGCCGTGATTTTCCAGGGGCACGCATTGATGCCGTGGCTGACGGTGGCCGGCAACATCGCCTTCGCCGTCACCTCGCGCTGGCCCGAGTGGGACGCGGCGCGGGTGCGCGATCACTGCCAGAAATACATCGACCTGGTGAATCTCTCGGGCGCCGAGAAGAAGCGCCCGGCCGAGCTCTCCGGCGGCATGAAGCAGCGCGTGGGGATCGCGCGCGCGCTCGCCATCCAGCCCAGGATGCTGCTGATGGACGAGCCGTTCTCCGCGCTCGACGCGCTGACGCGCGGCATGCTGCAGGAGGAGGTGCTGCGTATCTGCGCCGAGACGCGCCAGACCGTGTTCATGATTACGCACGACGTGGACGAGGCGATGCTGCTCGCCGACAAGATCGTGCTCATGACCAACGGCCCGAAAGCGCAGATCGCCGAGATCGTGGTCAACACGCTGCCGCGCAGCCGCTCGCGCCACACCATCCACAAGGAACCGCACTACTACCCGATCCGCAACCACCTGGTGGATTTCCTGGTGAGCCGCTCGAAGCAGTTCAACGAGGAGCGGCCTGCGAACTACGACCCGAAGAACCCGCCGCTCGTCATGCCGGGACTCGACGAGCCGCCGCCGACCGCCTCGTCCGGCCCGGCGCGGCATGAAAAAGCAGTCGTTGTTAACTTGAGGCATTGACCAAGGAGAGTGACATGAAAAAATCCGATGCACCCGAAGCGCTGCTCGCCGCGGCGGGCATGGAGAAGCCGATGAAGCGCACCGACGTCACCGAGATGGTGGTGATGCAGAAGCTCAGGAAGGGCCTCACCTGGACGAAGATCGCGAAGGCGGTGGGGGCGAGCAAGGAATGGACGACCGCCGCGCTGCTCGGCCAGATGCAGATGACGAAGGAGCAGGCGGAAGCCGCCGGCAAGCTGCTCGGTCTCCCGGAATACGCCGTTCTGCTGCTGCAGCAGGTGCCGTACAAGGGCTCGCTGCCGACCGCGGTGCCGACCGACCCGCTGATCTACCGCTTCTACGAGCTGGTCAGCGTCTACGGCACCACTTTCAAGGAACTGATCCACGAAGAGTTCGGCGACGGCATCATGAGCGCGATCGACTTCAAGATGGACCTCGCGCGCGAGGCGGACCCGAAGGGCGACCGCGTCAAGATCGTGATGAGCGGGAAGTACCTGCAGTACAAGACCTATTAAAAGTTAAATCCGGACGCCGGCCGCTTGCATGCGACCGGCGCCGGTTTAACTGCGCGGGATCGAACGGGCGCGGTCGGCACCGTTCATCCCGCGCTTGTTTTTGCCATTGGATGCTGCGCCGCACTAACGATTGCTTTATCGCCGGTCAGTGCGTCCCGTCCCGAGCGGGGTTAGGGTGACCGTCGCGCCTGTCGATCTTCCAACCAGAAAAGGGGTAGTCCCATGAGCCACGACCGCAGAAAATTCCTGAAGGGCGGCGCCGTCGCCGCGACCGGCGCCGCGATCGCCGGCTTCCCGATGATCGCCCGCGCGCAGCAGACCTTCACCTGGAAGATGACGAGCGCCTACAACAAGGGCGCGCCGTTCTACATGGACGGGCCGGGCAGCGCGACCGACCTCGCGAAGCGCATCGAGGCGATGTCCAACGGGCGCATGAAGATCCAGGTCTACGGCGCGGGCGAACTGATCCCGGCGCTGGAGGGTTTCGACGCGGTGCGCGCCGGCACGGTGGAGATGAACCACGCCAACAGCTACTTCT
>CAZOQY010000353.1:0-522 GCA_964581835.1 uncultured Streptomycetaceae bacterium
GGACGAGGCGTTCTTCACCGGCACCGCCGCCGAGGTCACCCCGATCCGCGAGCTCGACGGCCGCGCCATCGGCAGCGGCAAGCGCGGGCCGGTCACCGAGAAGCTGCAGAAGACCTTCTTCGACTGCGTGACCGGCAAATCGGACCGGTACCGTGACTGGCTTACGCCAGTAGCGGGGTGAACATGCCCGAGCGGACCGAGAACAAACAGCGACATATCGAGGTCGGCCCGGCCGACCTGCCGCTCCACTGCCCGATGCCCTCGATGATGCTATGGAACGCCCATCCCCGGGTGTTCATGCCGATCGAGAAGACCGGCGAGTCGCTTTGCCCCTACTGCGGCACGAAGTACACGTTGAAGGGCGGCGCCAGGGGCGGCCACCACTAGAAAGTGCCGGCCGCCCAATGATGAACGAGGAATGATGAATGCGGAATAGATTCCAGTGGCTGCCGCTGGAGTGCCGTTCCGGCCATTCATCATTCATCATTCATCATTCATCATTCTAGGAGCACCCCCGCGTGC
>CAZOQY010000353.1:532-3219 GCA_964581835.1 uncultured Streptomycetaceae bacterium
CCTTCCGCATTCATGAAGATCCTCGTTGTCGCCCCGTCCTGGATCGGCGACACGGTGCTGGCGCAGCCGCTGTTCAAGCTGCTGCACGCGCGGCATCCCGGCCTCGAACTCGACGTGCTGGCGCCGCGCTGGACCTTCCCCCTGCTAGGCCGCATGCCCGAGGTCCGGCGCGCGATCGAGAGCCCGTTCGGCCACGGCGACCTCAAGCTCGGCGAGCGCCGCCGCCTGGGGCGTTCGCTCGCGCCGGAACGCTACGACCAGGCCATCGTCCTGCCCAACACCTTCAAGTCGGCGCTGACGCCCTTCTTCGCCGGCATTCCCGTGCGCACCGGCTACGTGGGCGAATTGCGTCACTGGGTACTGAACGACGCGCGCCGGCTGGACCGGCGGCAATTGCCGCAGATCGCCCAGCATTACGCGGCGCTCGGCCTGCCGCGCGGCGAGGCGCTGAAACCGCCGCTGCCCACGCTCGCCCTGCGGGTGGACGAGACGGCGCGGCGCGCCGTGCTCGAGCGGCTGGGGCTCGACCGCGCCCGGCCGGCGGCCGCCCTCTGCCCCGGTGCCGAGTTCGGGCCGGCCAAGCGCTGGCCGGCGCGCTATTTCGCCGAGCTTGCGCAAGGCATTGCCGCGCATGGCTGCGCAGTATGGCTGATCGGCTCGCAGGGAGACCGGCAGGCGGGCGCCGAGATCGCGCAGGCCGCCGGCGGCATCTGCCGCAACCTGTGCGGCGAGACGACGCTCACCGAGGCGATCGATCTTCTGGCGTCGACCTCGCTGGTAGTCAGCAACGATTCCGGGCTGATGCACGTGGCGGCCGCGCTGGGCCGGCCGCTCGTCGCGCTCTACGGATCGAGCAGCCCGGCGTTCACGCCGCCCCTGTCGTCGCGGGCGCAGATCCTCAAGCTCGACCTTGCGTGCAGTCCCTGCTTCAAGCGCGAGTGCCCGCTCGGCCACTTCAACTGCATGATGCAATTGACGCCCGACCGGGTTCTGGCCGCAATCGACTTTGATAGAATCTGAATGCCAGTCAGTGGGCCGGCCCACCGGGTTTTCAGGGCCGCGGGCCCTGAATAATCCATCGTCATGAAAAAGACCTTGTACGCAACCGCGCAGGACGCCGAATCGGCGTTCTACGAGGCGCTCACCAAGTCCGACCTCGACGCGATGATGTCGGTATGGGCCGACGATGACGACATCTACTGCGTGCATCCCGGCGGCGCGCGGCTCTCCGGCGTCGAGCGGGTGCGCGAATCCTGGCGGCAAATCTTCGCCAGCGGCCAAACCCTGCGCTTCCAGCTGCGCGAGCAGCAGCACGTGCAGGGCATGATGCTGTCGGTGCACAGCGTCTACGAATACATCACGGTGGCTGGCGAGCAGCGCCCGCGCGGGCCCGTCATCGCCACCAACGTCTATCTCCGGACCGAGCGCGGCTGGCGCATGGTCGCGCACCACGCCTCGCCGGCGCCGGCCACCGCCGGCGCGGAACCGGAACCGGAACCGCGGCGCGCGCAACCGAAGACGCTCCACTGAGCGGCGCACTGAACCGCGCAAATCGTGGACTCCGGCTTTACGCGCCAGGCTTTACGATTTACGATTCACGCCTCGCACACGAAAGACCCACCTGAAGGAGCGCAATGAGCACCCCTGATTTCGGCAAACCTGACGTCATCGTGGTCGGCGCCGGCAACGCCGCCTGCTGCGCCGCATTCGCCGCCCGCGAAAACGGCGCCAATGTCATCATCCTGGAAGCCGCGCCCATCGAGGACTGCGGCGGCAACAGCCGCTACACCGGCGGTCTGATGCGCGTCGTCTACAACGGCGTCGAGGACCTGGCGCAGATCATCCCGGACCTCACCGAGGAGGAGAAAAAGACGCACGACTACGGTTCCTACACCGCCGAGCACTACTACGACGACATGGGCCGCATCACCCAGTACCGCACCGACCCCGACCTGTGCGAGATCCTCATTTCCCGCAGCTTCGAAACGACCGTGTGGCTGCGCAAGAAAGGCGTCAAGTTCCAGGCGAGCTACGGCCGCCAGTCGTACAAGATCGATAACGGCACGCGCTACAAGTTCTGGGGCGGCCTCGCGGCGGAAACCTGGGGCGGCGGCGCCGGCATGATCGAGAACGAGCACAAGGCGTGCGCGCGCGAAGGCATCAGGATCTTCTACGAGACCCCCGCAGTCGGCCTCATCACGAACGACGACGGCACGGTGCTGGGCGTGCGCGCCAAGCACAAGGGCAAGGCCGTCGAGATCCGCGCGAAGGCGGTGGTGCTCGCCTGCGGCGGCTTCGAGTCCGATGCGGAAATGCGCGCGCGCTACCTCGGGCCGGGCTGGGACCTCGCCAAGGTGCGCGGCACCCGCTACAACACCGGCCTCGGCATCAAGATGGCGCTCGAGATCGGCGCCATGCCCTACGGCCACTGGTCCGGCTGCCACGCGGTGGGCTGGGATCTCAACGCCCCGCCCTTCGGCGACGTCAACGTCGGCGACCAGTTCCAGAAGCACAGCTACCCGTGGGGTATCATGATCAACGCCAACGGCGAGCGCTTCTGCGACGAAGGCGCCGACTTCCGCAACTACACCTACGCCAAGTACGGCCGCGAGGTGCTGGAGCAGCCGAACATGCTGGCGTGGCAGGTCTTCGACTCGAAGATCATTCCTTCGCTGCGCGACGAATAC
>CAZOQY010000354.1:0-3199 GCA_964581835.1 uncultured Streptomycetaceae bacterium
AGACCTCGGGCGAGCAGATGACCATCTACGACGCGGCGATGCGCTACGCGAAGGACAAGACGCCGCTGTTCGTCATCGCCGGCGAGGAATACGGCACCGGCAGCGCGCGCGACTGGGCGGCGAAAGGCACGCGGCTCCTCGGCGTGCGCGTAATCGTCGCCAACAGCTTCGAGCGCATCCATCGCAGCAACCTGGTGGGCATGGGCGTGCTGCCCTGCCAGTTACCGGCCGGCACCACGCCCGAAACGCTGAAGCTCACCGGCCGCGAGACCTTCGACCTGGCCGGCCTCGACAAGAACGCGAAGCCGCGCCAGCCGGTCACGCTGGTGATCCATCGGACGGACGGGAAAGAGGATCGCGTCGAGCTGACGCTGCGCCTCGACACGCCGGCGGAGATCAACTACGTCCGCCACGGCGGCATCATGCCCTACATGCTGGATGAACTCGTCGCGTGACAGCGACGAGTTCATAATGGTTGAATTTATGCCATTTTTATGCCATTCTGGATGCCATGAAAGCCACTATTGATGCCGCCGGCCGGATCGTCGTACCCAAGCCGCTGCGACAGGCCCTGGGCCTGAAACCCGGCCAGCCACTGGAGATCCGGGCGGGCGACGGGCGCCTCGAGATCGAGATCGCCCCGACCCCCATGCAACTGAAAAAACGCGGTAAAGGCGTGGTGGCGGTGCCGGACGCCGAGCTGCCCACGCTCACCGCCCAACAGGTCCGCGACACGCTGGAGCGCGTCCGGCGTTGAAGGCGGCAGACACCAGCGTGGTCATCGCCGCCTTCGCGTCCTGGCACGAAAACCATGAGGCTGCACGGCGCGCGCTTGACGGCGGGCTGCGCCTGGTAGAGCACTGCGCGCTCGAGACCTACTCCGTGCTGACCCGGTTGCCCCCGCCCCACCGCACTTCCGGCGAGGTGGTCCGCGATTTCCTGACGGCACGGTTTCCCCAGCCGTTCCTGCGGTTGAGCGAAGCAGCCTACAAGGATTTCATTCTTGGATTGCCGGACCGGGGGGTGACCGGCGGCGCCGCGTACGACGCCCTGGTGGCCGCGACTGCGGCGGGTTGCGATGCCGAACTCGTCACCTGCGACCGGCGCGCACTGCCGGTGTACGAGCGTTACGGCGTTCGCACCCAGCTGCTGCCCATGACTGGGTAGTTGAAGCAGGTTGGAAAAACCGATGACAGAACCGAAGGCCGCCAGATGGGACTGTCTCGCTGGCGTCAAGGTGCTCGATCTCACGCAGTTCGAAGCCGGCACCTCCTGCACGCAGGTCCTCGCCTGGCTCGGCGCCGACGTGGTGAAAGTGGAGAACCCGGTCGGCGGCGACCCCGGGCGCCGTACCGGCGCGACCACGCCGCACCGGGACGACCCCTACTTCCTGATGTACAACTCCAACAAGCGCTCGCTCACGGTGGACCTCAAGTCCCCGCGCGGGCTGCAGCTCGTCAAGGACCTGGCGCGCAAGGCCGACATCTTCGTCGAGAACTTCGCGCCCGGCGCCATCGAGCGCCTGGGGCTCGGCTACGACGTTCTCTCCGCGTTGAACCCCGGCCTCATCTACGGCCAGGTCAAAGGCTTCGGCGAGGGCAGCCCGCAGGAAAAACAGCTCGCCTTCGACATGATTGCGCAGGCCTGCGGCGGCACCATGAGCATCACCGGCGACCCGGACCGGCCGCCGTCCAAGCCGGGCACGACGCTGGGCGACTCGGGTGCCGGCATGCTGATGACGATCGGCATACTGGGTGCGCTCCACCAGCGCCGGGAAACCGGCAAGGGCGCGCGGCTCCACATCGGCATGCAGGACGCGATCCTGCACTACATCCGCAACGCGATGAGTGTCACCTCGAAAACCGGCAAGCCCGCGCCGCGCGTGGGCGCGAAGTCCATCGCGGCCAACAATCCGCCCTGCAACCTCTACCCGTGCAAGCCGGGCGGGCTGAACGACTACGTCTACATCTATACCAGCCGCGCCAACCCGACGCACTGGCCCACCCTGCTGAAGGTGATCGGGCGCGACGACCTGGTCGGAGACAAGCGTTACGACACGGCGAAGGCGCGCATCGAGAACGAAGCCGAGGTGGACGCCCTCATCGCGGAATGGACTTCACAGCGCGACAAGTATGAAGCCGCGCGCCTGGTCGGCTCCGCCGGCATCCCGGCGGCCCCCGTGCGCGACACGCTGGAACTGCTGAACGACCCCGATTTCGAGAAGCGCGGCATCATGCAGACGGTGCAGCACCCGGTCAACGGCGCGTTCAAGATGACCGGCTGGCCGGTGCGCAAGGACGGCGAGGCGCGCAAGCTGGTGCCCGCACCCCTGCTCGGGCAGCACAGCGCCGAGACGCTGCGGGACTGGCTGGGGATGAGCGAGACGCAGGTGAACGACCTGCGCGAGAACAAGATTATCTGATAGCCGTGCTGTGACTCGCGATCACGGGCTGAGAAAAGGTGTCAGGAACCTTTAACGCGCACTCGCTCAGCGGCTCGCAAATCGGGCCGGGCATCCGCTACTGACAATGCAGAAAAGGTTCCTGACACCTTTTCTCTCTCAAAAGCGTCATTCGTCAGGCTCCTCGGTCACAAGCATCCACACTCTCTTTAGAGGTAATTCGGCCTGAATCTCGGCGGGCAGGCGTTCATAGTTACGATAGATGGCCTCGACCACATCCCGGCTCTCCCACAATCGCACCGAAAAATGTCCCTGCCTGGCTTCGGAGAGGACAGGCTTGTTGAACCCACCCCAACAAACAAGAAGACCTTGCTCGGCCTTGAAACTCTGCATTGAGCCTTGCAAGGTGCGATACACGGTCACATCTGCCGGACTGGACTGGGACTTCACTTGTACACAGAGTCGAGGTTGATCGAGGCCGAGAGACCCACGTCCCGCAAGAATATCCACCCCTCCGTCAGGACCAGGCGGCGAAAGCTTGGTAAACCAACCCTCGGCGATTAAGAGCGCATCTACCAAACGTGCAAGTGCGTGCCCATGAAACCGGCTCTGGATATGCGCCACGATCTGATCGTGTGCGGCTTGGGTAAGATCGGTGGCGTTCGAGTCATCGGAAGTTGGAATGAGCGCTGGTTTGTTCGGTTGTTCAGCAATACTTTCCGATCCAGGATCCGGTTTACCTTCAAGAACCACCGCGACCCGTCGCTCAGCGTCGTTTCGAGAGATGTTGCAGACCGC
>CAZOQY010000355.1:0-3187 GCA_964581835.1 uncultured Streptomycetaceae bacterium
GTCGACGTATTCGTCGGCGATGACCGGGATGCGGCGGCCGGTCAACGGCAGCAGCACGCGCTGGCCGACGAAGGCTTTGTAGCGGGGGTCGTCGGGATGCACGGCGACGGCGACGTCGCCCAGCATCGTTTCGGGCCGCGTGGTGGCGACGACCAGGAAGGCGGCGCCGGACTCGAGCGGGTAGCGGATGTGCCACAGCTGCCCGGACTCCTCCTCGGATTCGACCTCGAGGTCGGAGACCGCGCTCATCAGGACCGGGTCCCAGTTGACCAGGCGCTTGCCGCGGTAAATCAGGCCGTTCTCGTGGAGGCGCACGAACACTTCCGTCACCACGCGCGACAGGCCTTCGTCCATGGTGAAGCGCTCGCGGCCCCAGTCGCACGAGGCGCCGAGCCGGCGCATCTGGCGCGTGATGGTCGAACCGGATTCTTCCTTCCATTTCCAGACGCGCTCGACGAACGCGTCGCGTCCCAGGTCGCGGCGCGAGCCGCCCGCGGCCTCGAGCTGGCGTTCGACCACGATCTGGGTGGCGATGCCGGCGTGGTCGGTGCCGGGCTGCCACAGCGTGTTGAAGCCGCGCATGCGGTGGTAGCGGGTGAGGGCGTCCATCAGCGTGTGCTGGAACGCGTGACCCATGTGCAGCGTGCCCGTGACGTTGGGCGGCGGCAGCAGGATGCTGAAGCGCCTGGGGTTGGACTCGTCGAGGCCGGCCTGGAAGTAGCCGTTCTTCTCCCACGCGGAGTACCACCGGCCCTCGATCGCCGCCGGCTCGAAGCTCTTGGCGAGCGTCATGTTGGAAGGTGTCGGACCGGAAAAGTCGGGCATTATACTGGAGACCGCGGTGGCTTCGCGCATCGCGGCCTTGGCCTCCACCGCCACCCGCAGGTTCTTGATCTGCGTGCGCAGCGTTTCCTCGATCGAGGCGCGCACCATCTGGTTGATGTCGGTCTTGATGTCGAGGCTGACGCGGGACAGCGCCGCATCGAGCGCGCCGCCGATCTCCGGCATGAAGCGTTCCTGCACCACCCGCTCGATGTGCTGGTCGAGATCGCGTTTCAATTTCTGGTAGACGCTGTGCTCGAGATTCTGCACCTGGACGCGCGAGACGACTTCGCCGCTGGCGGGCGCCGCCAGCACGGCGGGAAGCTGCTCGGCCGGGATCACCTCGGTCAGCATGGGAATGTCGTCGTCCGCCGCGGGCTGAGCCACCGGATCGATGAGTACCGGCACATCGGATGCCGGGGCGGCCGCGGGCAGCGCTGTCTTGCGGTGGCGCGCCAGCAGCGCATCGGCGCGCGCGAGCAGGTCGTCGCCGTCGTCGCCGGGTAACGGTTGCTCGGGCATGGCAGGACCGCTTATTGGGCGCCGCCCGGCCTGGAGAGGTCGTGCGTGCGGATCTCGTAGCCGCGGTCGCGGTAGAAGCGGAAACGGCTGCGGGCCGCGGCCCGGTCGCCGTCCTCCCGGCTGACGATCTCGACCAGGCGCTGGAAGCGGCCGAAAAACGACGGGTGCTCCGGGCGCAGGTTGATCAGAACCTCGTCGTGCAGCAGGTTGTCGTCGTCCCGGCAGTCGACGATCACCGGTGTTTCCCGGGCGAGCGGGTCGTCGGCGGCGCAGTGCGGCACGAAACCGGTCTGCTGCGCGGTCCACAGCAGCCGGTCGAAACGGTGCGCGGTCTCGGCGTCCGGGCAGCACACCGTGACCTTCAACCCGCGCGCGTAGGCCTTGGCCGAGAGCTGGCACGCCGTCTTCAGCTTGTCCTCGACGTGGGTGTAGAAGTCGATCTGGGTCATGTCTTAATGATGAAAGCGGAATGATGAATGATGAACGGCCACGACACTTCGCAGGGGAATCTCGGTTTCCATTCTGCATTCAGCATTCATAATTCATCGTTTGCCGCTCCTGGCGCGATTCAGAAGGAATTGCGTCAGGAGCGGCACCGGGCGCCCGGTCGCGCCTTTGTCCTTGCCGCTCTTCCAGGCCGTGCCGGCGATGTCGAGGTGCGCCCATTTGAACTTCTTCGTGAAGCGCGCGAGGAAGCACGCCGCCGTCACCGCGCCAGCGGGGCGCCCGCCGATGTTGGCAAAGTCGGCGAAGTTGCTCTTCAGCTGCTCCTGGTAGTCGTCCCACAGCGGCATGTGCCACACGCGGTCGTGGGCGGTCTCGCCCGCGCCGGCCACTTCGCGCGCGAGCGCGTCGTCGTTGGCGAAGAGGCCGGTGGCGACGTGGCCCAGCGCGATCACGCAGGCGCCGGTCAGCGTCGCGATGTCGATCACCGCGGCGGGTTCGAAGCGCTCGACGTAGGTCAGCGCGTCGCACAGGATGAGCCGGCCTTCGGCGTCGGTGTTGAGGATTTCGATGGTCTGGCCGGACATGCTGGTGACGACGTCGCCCGGCTTGATCGCGTTGCCGTCCGGCATGTTCTCGACCGCCGGCACGACGCCGACGACGTTCAGCGGCAGCGCGAGTTCGGCCACCGCCTTCATGACGCCGAGCACGGAGGCCGCGCCCGTCATGTCGAACTTCATCTCGTCCATGCCGGCGCCGGGCTTGATCGAGATGCCGCCGGAATCGAAGGTGACGCCCTTGCCGACGAGCACGATCGGCCGCGACTTGTCCGGGCAGCCGTTGTATTCGAGCGTGATGAGCTTCGGCGGCTGCGCGCTGCCCTGGGCCACCGCGAGCAGCGATCCCATGCCGAGCTTCTGCATGTCGGCGCGTTCGAGCACCGTGACCTTCAGGCTCTTGTGTGCCTTGCCGAGTTCGCGTGCGGTGTCGGCGAGGTGGGCCGGCGGGCAGTGATTGCCGGGCAGGTTCGCGAGATCCTTCATCACCGTCAGGCCGGCGAGCAGACCCTTGGCGGTATTGACCGCGTGCTGGGCATCGGCCTGTTCCTCGGCGTCCACGAGGAGACCGAGCCGCTGGAACGGCGCACGTTTCGAAGGCTTGCTCTTCATCTGCTCGAAGCGGTACGCGCAGGCGCCGAAGGCGAGCGCGGTCTGGCGGAGTTTCCAGCCAAGGTCGCGATCGCGCACGTGGACACCGCCGAGACAGGACACCGCGTTGCGCAGGCCCGCGTCGCTGACCGTGCGCGCGACCTTCTGCACCAGCGCGAGGTATTCCGCCGCCTTGATGCCGTCAGGCTTGCCGCAGCCGACCAGCAGCACGCGCTCGGCGCCGGTGCCCG
>CAZOQY010000356.1:0-3157 GCA_964581835.1 uncultured Streptomycetaceae bacterium
GGCCATGGCGCTTTATGGCGCGATCGTCACCGCGCTCTACCGCCGCGAGAAGACCGGCCAGGGCGGGCGCGTCGAGGTGACGATGCTGGAGGCGCTTGGCGAATGGATGGGCTACCCGCTGTACTACGCCCATTTCGGCGGCACCGCGCCGCCGCGCACCGGGCCGGACCACGCGACGATCGTGCCCTACGGGCGCTACCTGACGGGGGACGGCAAGAGCGTGATGCTGGGGCTGCAGAACGAGCGCGAGTGGGCGATGTTCTGCGACCAGGTGCTGGGTCAGCCCGGGCTCGCGTCCGACGAGCGCTACAACAGCAATTTCAAGCGCAATGAAAATCGCGATGAAGTCGCGATTTTCATAAATAAAGTATTTTCCACCATGACAGCTGAACAGCTGGTGGCGAAGCTGGACGCGGCCGGCATCGCCAACGCGCGCATCAATTCGCCCGAGGAGGTATGGCAGCACGCCCAGCTGAAGGCGCGCGAGCGGTGGCGCGACGTCGAATCACCCGTCGGCGCCATACCCGCGCTGCTGCCGCCGGCAACCCTGTCGGGGGCGGACGCGCGCATGGACCCGATCCCGGCGATCGGGGAGCATACTGAAAGCATACTGATCGAGTTGGGCCTGAGCGATGAGGAAATTGCCGCGTTGCGAACCGACGCGGCAATTTCCTTCGAACGAAGGAGGCAGCAGTCATGAGCGACAGCCCGACGCGCGTGCTGTGCGAATTCCTGGCGCAGGTTCGCTACGAGTCCCTGCCGGAAACGGTCGTCGCGCGCGCGGAGGACCTGTTCCTCGACTGGCTCGCGTCCGCGCTGGCCGGCAAGGGCGCGCGGCAGGTAGCGGTGCTGGAGCATTTTGCCGCGCGGATGGGGCCTTCGGGCGGGCCGAGCGAGGTGCTGACCTCGCGCGCCCGCACCTCGCCTTTTTTCGCAGCGCTGGTCAATGGCGGCGCGTCCCACGTCGTCGAGCAGGACGACCTGCACAACAGCTCGGTGCTGCACCCGGGCACGGTGGTGTTTCCCGCGGTGCTGGCCGCCGCGCAGGAGACCGGCGCGTCCGGCAGGGACCTGATCGTCGCATCGGTGGCCGGCTACGAGGCGGGCGTGCGCGCGGGGGAGTTTCTCGGCCGCTCGCATTACAAGGTGTTTCATACCACCGGGACCGCCGGCAAGATCGCGGCGGCGGCGGGTGTCGCGCGGCTGCTCGGGCTCGATGTGGATGGAATGCAGCACGCGCTGGGGTCGGCGGGCACGATGGCGGCGGGCCTGTGGGAGTTCCTGCGCGACGCGGCGGACTCGAAGCAGTTGCATACCGCCAAGGCGGCGGCCGACGGCCTCATGGCGGCGTACATCGCCCGCGACGGTTTTACCGGCGCACGCCGCATATTCGAAGGCGCGCAGGGCATGGCAGCCGGCATGTCGAGCGACGCCGACCCGCGCGCGCTGACCGAGGGGCTTGGCAAGCGCTGGGCGTTGCCGGAAACCTCGTTCAAGTTTCACGCTTCCTGCCGGCACACGCACCCCGCCGCGGACGCGCTGCTTGCCCTGATGCAGGCGAACCGGGTGAAGGCGGAAGACATCGCGTCCGTCACCGCGCACGTGCACCAGGGCGCGCTCGACGTGCTGGGGCCGGTCACCGATCCGCGGACCATCCATCAGTCCAAGTTCTCGATGGGTTTCGTGCTGGCGATGGCCGCGCTGCACGGGCGCGCGGGGCTCACGGACTTCACTGACGACGCGCTGCGCGACGGGAAGGCGCGCGCCTTTCACGATAAGGTGAAAATGGTGCTGGATCCCGACATCGACCACGCTTATCCAAAGCGGTGGATGGGGCGGGTGACGGTGAAAACGCGGGACGGGAAGACCCTCGAGCACAAGATCGCATCGCCCAAGGGCGACCCGGACAACACCTTGACCCGCGCGGAGCTCGAAGACAAGGCGCTGCGCCTCGCGCACTACGCCCGCGGCGCGACCGAGGCGGAGATGAAGCAGGTCATCGCCCGCATCTGGCGCTTGCGGGAAGAGCGCGACGTGCGCGGTTTCCTCGCGTGAGCCGGCGGACGACAGACGAGAGACGAGAGACGGAAGACATGGATCAAAAAATACAAGTTTCCCAGGCAGCCGCGCAGCAGACCGGGCCGCATCTGTTCCGGCCGGTCACGTTTCGCTCGGTGACGGCGAGGAACCGGATCATGGTGTCGCCGATGTGCCAGTACTCAGCGGAAGACGGCGTCGCGACGGACTGGCACCTGACGCATCTCGGCTCGCGCGCGGTGGGCGGCGCGGGCTTCGTGTTCACCGAGGTCGTGCACGTGTCCGCGCCGGGGCGCATCTCGCCGTACTGCCTGGGCCTGTGGAACGACGCGCAGCGCGACGCGCTGGCGCGCATCACGCGCTTCGTCAAGTCGCAGGGCGCGGTAGCCGGCATGCAGATCGGCCACGCCGGGCGCAAGGGCTCGACGCAGCGGCCGTGGGAGGGCGGCAAGCCGCTCACGCCGTCGCAGGGTGGCTGGACGCCGCTGGCGCCGTCGCCGATTCCGTTCGGCGAGGGCCACCCGGTGCCGGCCGAGATGAGCGAACAGACGATCCGCGAGGTGCTGGCCCAGTTCGCTGCCTCGACGCGGCGTGCGCGCGAGGCCGGTTTCGACGTGCTCGAACTGCACGCCGCGCACGGCTACCTCGGCCACGAGTTTCTGTCCCCGCTTTCGAACAAGCGCGCCGACCGCTACGGCGGCAGCCTGGAGAACCGCGTGCGTTTCGTGCTCGAGGCGGTGGACGCGGTGCGCTCGGAGTGGCCGGACGACAAGCCGCTGTTCGTGCGCCTCTCCGCTTCCGACTGGGTGGACGGCGGCTGGGATCTCGAGTCGACGGTGAAGCTGGCGCAGTTGCTGAAGAGCGGCGGCAAGGTGGACCTGATCGACGCTTCCAGCGGCGGCCTGAGCCCGGCGCAGAAAATCCCGCTCCATCCCGGCTACCAGGTGCCGTTCGCTGCCGCGATACGCAGCCGCGCGGGCATCGCCACCGGCGCGGTGGGCCTGATCTACAGCCCGGACCTGGCCGAACAGGTCATCGCCAACGGCCACGCCGACATCGTCATCATGGCGCGCGCGATGCTGAACGATCCCTACTGGCCGATCCACGCGGCCAAGGCGCT
>CAZOQY010000357.1:0-3133 GCA_964581835.1 uncultured Streptomycetaceae bacterium
AGCGCGACCCGCGCAAGCTGATCCCGCCGCTGCACGGCGCGCTGCTCAAGAACGAGCAGGACGTGCACCTGTTCGAGCGGCTGGTGTTCATGTCGCGCCGGTCGCGCTAGCAGGTTGTTAGCCATACCGTGTTGATCGACATCCTCAGGGGCATATTTTCCAGGCCGGCCCGGGCTGCAAATGCGGGACCGGACTCGAGCGAGAACCCGCTCCCGGCCTGGTTTTCGAGGCACGACGGCCGCCTTGTCACCAAGTGGGCGCATTACCTGGATATCTATCACCGTCATTTCGCGCGCTTCCGCGGCCGGTCTCCCGTGGTCCTCGCGATCGGCGTTGCGCAGGGCGGCACGCTCGACCTGTGGCGGGACTATTTCGGGCCCGGCTGCCGGCTCTACGGGGTCGACAGCGACCCGCGTTGCCGGGCATTCGAGGACCGGGCCGAGAAAATCTTCATCGGCGAACAGGCCGATCGCAATTTCCTCGCGCGGTTGCGCGCGGAGGTGCCGCGGGTGGACGTGCTGATCGATGACGGCGGCCAGGCCATGCAGCAGAAGATTGCGGTCTTCGAGGTGCTCTTCGCGCACGTCGCCGACGAGGGGGTGTACTTGTGCGAGGACCTGCATGCCTCGTACTGGGAGGAATTTGGCGGGGGATATCGCAGGGACGGGACTTTCATCGAGCTCGCCAAGACGCTCGTGGACCAGCTGCACGCCTGGCATTCGGTGGAGCCCGTCCATTTCCACATGAGCGATTTCACGCAGACGGCGGGCGGCATGCACTTCTACGACAGCGTGCTGGTCATCGACAGGAAAATCGTGACGCCCCCGCACCCGATCTCCGCGGGCAAGCCGTCGTTTTGACGGGGGCGGGCGCGGGACACGCGATGCTGATCGAGTTTTTTCTCAGGCTCAGGCAAGGCGGGGTTCCCGTCTCGATCAAGGAATTCCTGACCCTGATCGAGGCGCTCGCGAAGCACGTCGCTTTCGGCAGCATGGAGGCGTTCTATTACCTGGCGCGCGCCGCGCTGGTGAAGGACGAGAAGCACTACGACCGCTACGACCGCGTGTTCGCTGCCTACTTCAAGGGCATCGTGTCGGCGGACGGCATCGAACTGGCGATCCCAGAGGAATGGCTCAAGAAGCTGGCGGAGAAAGTCCTGACCGATGAAGAGAAGAAGCTGATCGAGTCGCTCGGCGGCTGGGACAAGCTGATGGAGACGTTGAGGAAGCGGCTCGAGGAGCAGAAGGGACGCCACCAGGGCGGGAGCAAGTGGATCGGCACCGCGGGCACTTCGCCCTACGGCGCCCACGGTTACAACCCGGAGGGTGTGCGCATCGGGCAGGACGAATCGCGCCACCGTCGCGCGGTGAAGGTGTGGGACAAGCGGGAGTTCATGTACCTCTACGACACGGTCGAGATCGGCACGCGCAACATCAAGGTCGCGCTGCGGCGCCTGCGGAAATTCGCGCGGGTCGGCGCGCCCGAGGAGCTCGACCTCGACGACACCGTCCGTTCGACCGCGCGCAACGCCGGCTGGCTCGACCTCAAGATGGTGCCGGAGCGGCACAACGCGGTGAAGGTGCTGCTGTTTCTCGACGTCGGTGGCTCGATGGACGATCATATCCGCGTCTGCGAGCAGCTGTTTTCAGCCGCGCGCCTCGAGTTCAAGCACCTCGAGTACTTCTACTTCCACAATTTTCTCTACGAGCGGGTGTGGCGCGACAACCGCCGGCGCGCGACCGAGCGCATGGCGACCTGGGACGTGTTGCACACCTATCCGCACGACTACAAGGTGATCCTGGTCGGGGATGCGACCATGAGCCCGTACGAGATCACTTATCCGGGCGGCAGCGTCGAGCACGCCAACGAGGAGGCCGGGGCGGTGTGGATGCAGCGGCTGCTGTCGGTTTACCCCAACACCATCTGGCTGAACCCGCAGCCGGAGGCGGTGTGGGATTTCCACGAATCCATTCGCGTCACCCGGCAACTGCTGGGCGAGCGGATGTTCCCGTTGACGCTCGAGGGGCTCGACCGCGGCATGCGCGTGCTGAGCCGGGCGCACTGAGCCATTGCGAGGGAGGGGCCATGACCGTGATTACCCGATTGATCCTGCTGCTGGCCGCTCTGCTCGCGGCCGCGCCGCTGTCCCACGCGCAGACCGCGAAATATCCGGAGAGGCCGGTGCGCGTGCTGGTGCCGGTGCCGCCCGGCGGCGGTATCGACGCCGTGGGACGGCTCACCGCGTCGCGTTTCTCGGAGATGTTCGGCCAGCAATTCGTCGTGGACAACCGCGGCGGGGCGGGTGGGACCATCGCCTCCGAGCTCGTGGCCCGCGCCAATCCCGACGGGCATACCCTGCTGGTGTACGGCTCGAGCTACGCCGCCAACGCGGCGCTCTACAAGCTGCCGTACGACCCGGTCCGGGGCGTGGCCGCGGTGGGCATGATCGCCAGCGGCCCTTACGTCCTGATCGTCCACCCGTCGCTCAAGGCGGCGAACCTGAAGGAGTTCGTCGAGTTGACGCGCCCGGAGCGCAACCCGGTCAATTACGGTTCGTCCGGCAACGGCAGCATTCCGCATCTTTCGGCCGAACTGCTGCAGCAGATGGCCGGCACCCACATGGTGCACGTGCCGTACAAAGGGATCGGCCCGGCGCTGAACGACCTGCTCGGCGCGCGCATCCAGGCCTTCTTTACCTCGGCGGTGGCGGGCATCCCGCACATCAAGGCGGGGCGCGTGCGCGGCATCGCGGTGACTTCCGAACAGCGGTCGAAGGCCCTGCCCGACGTGCCGGCTATCCGCGAGGCAGTTCCCGGCTACGCGGTGGCGTTGTGGTACGGCATGTGGGCGCCGGCCGGGACGCCGAAAGCGACCATCACGCAGTTGAACCAGGCGATCGCGCGCATGGTCAGGCTGCCCGAGGTCGAGGAGCGGTTGCGGGCCGGCGGCGCGGAGCCCGCGCACTCCACGCCGGAGGAGCAGTCGCGGGTCGTCGCGCGCGAAATCGCCACCTGGTCGAAGCTGATCAAGGCCCGGAACATCAAGAGCGATTGACGTTTCGCTAGCCGTCGCCGATCACTATTCTCCCCAGCTGCACGAGCATGCCGAGCTCGTCGCGCATCACCCATTCCTC
>CAZOQY010000358.1:0-3121 GCA_964581835.1 uncultured Streptomycetaceae bacterium
TTGGGCAGGAAGTCGACCACGTATTCAGCGCCGCGGTAGAGCTCGGTGTGCCCCTTTTGACGTCCGAAGCCCTTGACCTCGGTGACGGTGATGCCGGTCACGCCGATGGCGGACAAGGCTTCCCGCACTTCGTCAAGCTTGAACGGCTTGATGATTGCAGTGACGAGTTTCATTCGGTTTCCCCGTGAAAAGGGGGCCGGCCCGACAAGTTGATGAGGGCCGGCCCCGTGCTGCTTGTGGTTAGAAAGTCTTCGAGATGAAGATGGTGCCGGTGCCCTTGGAGAGGGCCTTCGGGTAAACACCCGCGGGCGTATCGAAGGGGGTGCCGTAACAGAAACTGTTGGCACCGCTGGTGTCGGTGTAGAAAACGCCGATGGTGAAGTCCTTCGGCAGCGAATAGTTCAAACCGAGCTTCCAGTCCTCGTACGAGCACGCGGCATCGTTGCTGAGGGGCGTGCCGCCCGGGCCGGCCGCGAGCGCGCGCGGATCCTGCCCCGTGAACTTCTGGATGCCGTAGTGGGCGATCAGCGTCACCGGCGTGTTCGCCACCGGGTAGCTCGCCGTGAAATCCACGTAGTACGTGCCGCTCGAATCGAGGACGCCGAACGTCTTGTTGTCGACGCTGTAGGAAAACTTGCCGGAGAGCCATTTCCAGCTGAGGCCGGCATAGATTTCCCAGGTATCGGCCTTCGGGTTCAGCGGGCCGCCGCCGTTGGCGACGACGTTGTTGGCGTCCCCCGGGTACCAGTAGTACAGGGTGCCCAGGTCGAGGGTGAAGTCGCTGGGCAGGGCCCACTTGTAGCCGCCGTAGAAGTCCCACTCCAGGCTGCCGCCCGACTTGTAGGCCGGCGCACCGGCGCCGCCCGCGGTCGTGCCGTCGCGCAGCCAGCTGACGTTCGACGCCCAGGTACCCGCGTAGAAGCCGCTCGAATGCGAATAGTCGAAGCCGCCCTGGAGCGCCGGGTCGCCGTTGGTCTGCTTCAGACCGCGGAAGATGTACTGGCTGTACAGGCCCACGTTGCCGGTCAGCGTGTGGGGAGAGGCGGGTGCCGCCGGCGCCTGTGCCTGGGCCAGGCCTGACCCGAGCGCACCAGCAACCAATCCTGCGATGAGTGTCTTTTTGAACATGTGAACCCCTTTCGTTAGTAACGAGTGTGCAATATTGCGTAGACAGGGAGAGCAGGGATCGTGCCAGCGATATAACCATTTAAAATCATTGACATGTAGTACTGATCCCGAATTGAGCCGCTTATGGACGCACCACTATGGTGCTATCCGAGGTCTGCCCGCACCATGCCTGTGCTGCGCCGGCTGACTACGGTTTCGGCCGGTTGTAGGACAATGCAGCCCTCCCCACGAATTGCCGATGAACATGGCCGACACCCGATTTTTCGAAGAGATGGACCGCAGGATGAAAGACATCCTCGCCCGCAGCCCGGCCGCGGACCTGGAGAAGAACCTGCGCGCCCTGCTGCAGTCCGCTTTCAGCCGCCTCGACCTGGTGACGCGCGAGGAATTCGACGTGCAGCGCGAAGTGCTCGCGCGCACCCGCGCGAAGCTGGAAGCGCTGGAGGCGAAGCTCGCGGAGCTGGAAAGCAAGGCGGAAGGCGGAGGGCGGAAGGCGGAGTAAGGCGTTCTTTAACGGCGTCTTTCCCTTCCTCCTTCCTCCTTCCGACTTCCTCCTTCATTTCCGCGTCGTCCCGGCGCGGCCCTCATCCGTTATTAGTGGCATCACCCTGCCCTGGAGGGGGAAGGCGATGTCGCTTGCAGTCGTCCACAGCCGCGCGCTGGCGGGAATGGATGCGCCGCCGGTCACGGTGGAGGCGCATCTCGCCAACGGCTTGCCGAGCTTCACCGTCGTCGGCCTGCCGGAAGCCGAGGTGAAGGAGGCCAAGGATCGCGTGCGCGCGGCGCTGCAGAACGCGCGCTTCGAGTTCCCGGCGCGGCGCATCACCGTCAACCTCGCGCCCGCCGACCTGCCCAAGGAATCGGGCCGCTTCGACCTGCCGATCGCGCTCGGCATCCTCGCCGCTTCCGACCAGCTGCCCGCGGGACGCCTCGCGGGCTGCGAGTTTGCCGGAGAACTGGCCCTGACCGGCGAGCTGCGGCCGATCCGCGGCGCGCTGGCGATGGCGCTGTCGGCAGCGCGCAGCCGGCGCGCTTTCATCCTGCCGGAAGCCAACGCACGCGAGGCGGCCCTGGTCGAGGAAGCGACCGTCTACCCGGCGCGCTGCCTGCTCGACGTCTGCGCTCACCTCACGGACCGCGCGCCGCTCGACCGTTGCAGCACGCGGCCGGCGCCCAACGGCCGCCATCACCCCGATCTGCAGGAAGTGAAAGGACAGGCGCACGCCAAGCGGGCGCTGGAGATCGCCGCCGCGGGCGGGCACAGCCTGATCATGGTGGGCCCGCCGGGCACCGGCAAATCCATGCTCGCCGAACGCCTGCCCGGCATCCTGCCGTCGATGACGCGCGCGGAAGCGCTCGCCACGGCGGCGATGCAGTCGCTCGGCAGCGGCGGCTTCGATCTCGCCAACTGGTCGAGGCGCCCGTTCCGCGCGCCCCACCACACCGCGTCCGCGGTGGCGCTGGTGGGCGGCGGCAGCCATCCGCGGCCGGGCGAGATCTCGATGGCGCTGCACGGCGTGCTGTTCCTCGACGAACTGCCGGAGTTCGACCGCAAGGTGCTGGAAGTGCTGCGCGAGCCGCTCGAGTCGGGGGTGATCAGCGTCTCGCGCGCCGCGCGCCAGGCCGAGTTTCCCGCCGAGTTCCAGCTGGTCGCGGCGATGAACCCCTGCGCTTGTGGCTATTTGGGGCATTATTCCGGCAGATGCCGTTGTACCCCCGATCAGGTGCTTCGCTACCGAAAAAAGATTTCCGGTCCGCTTCTGGATCGCATCGACATTCAGATCGAAGTGCCGGACGTTCCGTCCGATGATCTGACGCAGGCAGGCGGGGGCGAGGGTTCGAGCGTGATTCGCGCGCGGGTGGAAAAAGCGCGCGCGAGGATGCTCGCGCGCCAGGGCAGGGAGAACGCGCGGCTCGCCACCCGGGAAATCGACAAACACTGCACGCCCGAGGAGGGCGGCGCGATTTTGCTGAAGCAGGCAATCAGCCGGCT